>CANHAH010000044.1 GCA_947458705.1 Opitutia bacterium
CGGAGCTACAAGATCGCGACGCGGCCACGGCGGCTATTTCCGCGCAGCTGCACGAGATCAACCCTGATCGCATCAGCGCCGTGGGGTTAAACAAACCAGGTCTCTAAGTATTTTTTACCGCGACTCAAAACGTAGGTGTCGTGGCCAGTGTGTCGCCGGAAGCCACGGTGTAATCTTGGCCAGCGCTCCACGAGAGATCATTGACCAGAAACTTAAAAATGAGCGGGCGGGCGGATTCGGGCAATTGAAGTGACCAGCAGTTATCCGCGACGCAATTCATGAGCGTGCCGCGATCCCAACTCAGATCGGCGCCTTCACCGCGCAGATAAAGAGCGTTGCCGAAGCCGATATCGATGTGAGCGGTGATGGTGGTAACGAGCGGAGCGCGGGCGACTAGGGGTACCGAGATCTGCGTGAGACTAGGCGCGGGCGCAGGCTTGGACGCAGCCAAGACACGACGTTTTTTTGCTCGAATTTTAGCCTTAACGGGAGCGGGTTTTTTGGTGGTTCGAGCAGGGCCGCGGGCCGCGGGGGTCTTAGTCGTTTTAGCTTTGGCTTTGAGGGTAGGCTTGGGCGCCGAGGCGGAAGACTTAGCGGCTTTTTTGATCTTTTTCATGGCTTAAATGAGTTGAGCTGGAGCGGATGGATCTCCCTACGACAGCGATTACGAGAGCAAGTGCGGGGCCAATCGCAAGATCACGCACTTTACTTTTCGGCAACCGTGCGAAGTTTCGAGGCTCATAGGCGGCTTTCGGGCCTAAAATGGTGGAGCAGATCGGGATCAAACCGACGACCTCGTCGTTGCGAACGACGCGCTCTATCAACTGAGCTACTGCCCCATCTACTAGGAGTGCTGATATGGGAAAAACGCTCGGCGCAAGTAAACACCATTTTTCTATGGGGACCGGCTTGTAGGCCCAAAAAATCAGAGAACCGATACCGGAGCCAACGAACCCAGCTAGAGCGGCCTAGATCGGCCCCAGAATCCCTAGGCTATTGTTTGAGCAGGTATGCCACCACCAAGGGAGCGATCACGAACACCGCCATCAATACATAGATCAGGCGCTGCATCTTTAGGGCTTTAGCCTTTTCGGCTTCGTTGAGATCGGCCATTTAGATTCAAGCAAAGCCCCACCCATGAAAAAGCAATCGCAACACTGGCTGGTGAAATCTGAACCCGAAGCTTACGCTTGGGCCACCTTCGTGCGTGAGGGCCGCACAGCTTGGACGGGCGTGCGTAATTACCAAGCGCGTAACCACCTCAACGCCATGCGCCCCGGCGATTCGGTATTGTTCTACGAAAGTGTGGGGCCCAAAGCCGTAGCCGGACTTGCCGAGGTCACCCAGACCGCCTTCCCCGACGCCACCACCACCGAACCGGGCTGGGTCGCCGTCGAACTCAAAGCCGTCCGCCCACTCGCCCACCCCGTCACTCTCGCCGCGATCAAAGCGGATCCCGCGCTCGCTGAAATCGCTCTGATTCGCCAAAGCCGACTCTCCGTTTTACCCCTCACGGCCAGCGAATTTAAGCGTATTCTCGAACTCGGGGCTAAACCCTCAGAACGCTGAGTCGTCTCCCCGCTCGACACCACGCGCCGATTTTGCGTCGCTCCCGCAAGTCATGTTGCCCCAGCTCACGATCCTCGCCCCCGGTCTCCTCGGCGCCTCCGTAGCCCGGGCTGTTCGCGCCCGCCACGTTGCGCAACGCATCGTCATCTGGTCTCGCCGCGCCGAGACCCGTCTTGCCCTCACTGGCCAACCTTGGTGCGACGCAGTAGCCGACACCCCCGAAGCCGCGGTCACTGGGTCAAGCCTCGTTGTGATCGCCTCCCCGGTTGACCATATCGTTCCCCTGATCCGCCAAATCGCCTCCCACCTCCCCACTGGCGCGATCGTGACCGATGTGGGCAGCGTGAAAGAAGAAATTACTCGCCTGGGCACCGCCGCTCTGGGTGCGCACGCGCATTTTGTCGGCGCGCACCCCATGGCTGGTTCGGAAAAAACTGGTTGGGAATACGGCACGGCCGAACTTTTTCAGGGTCGCACGTGTTTCGTGACACCGCTCACGAACACCGCACCTGCCGCCACGGCGAGCGTCCTGAAATTCTGGGGAGACCTCGGCGCCAACACCACGGTGGTCGAACCTGCCCGCCACGACGAAATCGTCGCGCACATCAGCCATCTACCCCAGGTGCTCGCCTCTACTCTTTGTGCGTTTCTGGCACAGCGTGATCCCGCCTGGTGCGACTTCGCAGGCGGCGGCTTACGTGACACCACGCGCATCGCTGGCAGCGATCCACAACTCTGGCGCACGATTCTCGAGCAAAACCGCACCGAAGTCCTAGGTGCAATCCAGCACTATCAAGCCGAACTCAATCGCTTCGAAAAAGCATTAGTCGCAGAGGACTACTCAGCACTCGTCGAGCAGTTGCAACGCGGCCAAGACTATCGTCGAGCGCTGAGGCCGATTTCTTAAACCGCGGACTTATCGCGCGTAAAAATGGTGCCCGGGAGCGGACTCGAACCGCTACACCGTGAGGCACAGGCTTCTGAGACCTGCGTGTCTACCAATTCCACCACCCGGGCACGAGCGGAGAGGAAACCACACACGCGACCCTCATCCTGAGCAAGAAAATTGATTTTTAACGCCGCGTGGGCGCTTCACAACAGAGCGAGTTCTTTTTTGTTTTGGAAAATAAGCCGCGCACCCGTTTCGCCGAAAAACTGTTTACAGCTTTCGGTCATTTTCTGGGTAAGATTATCGACTTCTAAATCCGTCATCGGCTTCCAGGTGCGTTCTAAATCAGTGGCTTTACCGAGCTTGGCGTTGAGGGCGCTCAACTCCTTACGGTTTTCCTCGAAGCGTACCTCCAGGGCGCGCATCGCTTCCTGCGCCTTACGGAGCCGCTGGCTGACCGCCAAAAACCCCTCTTCTTTAAAAGCGCTCACTTTGCGTTTTAGTTGTTCATCAAAGGCCGCAAACGCCACACCGCTAGCGAGCCAGGACAAGAGGCCGACGATTAATAAAACCAACCCAAGTACACCGACGGCGGCCGCGATGATCATGGAGATGTTGATCAAGACCATTCCCAACAGTGCAACCCCCAGGGCGATCGCGGTACCTTTTTGGGCCTTACGTGTTCTTAAAAATGCTTCGACGCATGCGCTGTCTTTTTCGGCTTCGGCGGATTCTTCCCGGGCTTCCTCGATTTTCTTTTCGATACCCATTGCCCGCGATTCTAGACCTGCTTTTTCGCGGCGTAATTTTACGAATTCACCGAGGGCGTAAATGCGCTCGGGGAAATGAAACGTATCGGTCAAAGTTCGCATGCTGTCCTCACCCAGATTGAGCCGCAGTGAATCAAACGTAGCTTGATATTCACGGATGAGTTGAGCGTGCCGGTTTTTATCCTCACGCAAGGCCAACATGCGCGGATCGAGTCCCTCGAGTTTAAGCGCGTTGTCGACGAGCATCCGAGCGCGGATTGCTGGGCTGGCGGTCGCCTCGTCGTTTAAGCCTTTGTATCGGGAGGAAAGCTCCCAAAGCAGGTTACGTGAACGCCGTAGTTGCAGTTCCGCGCGTTCCTTAGCATCCGCCGCCTCGGTGGGTTCGCTCCCAGCAGGCTTGGTGGCATCAATTTGAAATACCTGCCAAACTTCGGTGGAAGTCGCGGCCAGCTGCGTGAGCTGTTTAAGACTGATCATGAGAGCGACGCTTAATGTGCCCCGGTCGTGTACTGACAATCGATCTCGACGGTTTTGCCGCATTCACACGTCACGATCAATTTTTTGATGACGTCACCCTCGCGGACGCATTGGACCGAAGAGGCTCCTGTTTTAGGAGCAACAGCGTTGGGTAGCGCGCTCGCGGAAGCTAAGAGCGAAAGACCGGTAGGCGCTTCGGGCTCGACGGGATTGGGTGAATCCGAAACGGCTATGCCCGTTCGGCCGGATAAAAAGGACTTCATGATTTTACTTTTTCGACCGGTTTTTCCGGCGCGGGGTCACCGAGTTTTCGGTTTCCGACAGAGAGTTTGATTTCCACGCGATGGTCGTTTTCAGGATCACGTTTCTCGCCTTTAGCCGGGCGGGTGTCGCCAAAGGAGGTCACGCGTTCAAATTGTTCAGGGGCGACGGCGATATTGGCCATAAGCCGACGAACATTGCTGGCGCGATCGCCCGAGAGTTCCCAGGCCGAATAAGCGGGAGACAACATTTTCAAACCACTGCGCGAATGACCTTCGATGGAAACGCGGAAAGCATGGCGATCGACTAGCCAGGCGAGATTTTGGAAAACGAAATCACCCCACTGGGAGAGTTCGGCCGAGGCTTCACCTTGGAAGAGGGGTTTGCGGGGCCGATCATAGAGAGTAATCAACACGCCGTCGTTGGAGACGACGACATCAACCGGGCGGTTGGGATCATCCGATTTCACGTTGATCATACCGTAAAAGCCCATCGCGATGGCGTTGAGATTTTTTTGCTCAGCGGAGGCGGCTTTGGCGGCGTTTTCCTTGCTGGATTTGGCGTTGATATCACGGACGGTCGCCTCCTTGGCCTGGTCTTTTAATACGCCGGTGTTCCAAGGCATCTTAATTTTGGGCGGTTCCCTGAAGTACTTCGCTACGCCCTCCAATAATTCCGGCTTCTGGTTCATGAGCCACATGCACAAAAAGAAGGCCATCATTGCGGTCATAAAGTCCGCAAAGGCTACCTTCCAAGCTCCGCCGCCGTGTCCAGCCATGATATTAAAGGGGGTCTAGGGTGGTTATTTGGCCGCGGCACCACCACGCAGGGCGGTTTCCAAGGCTTCCGCCGAGGGTTGCACGGAGTGATCGAGTGAGCGACGCGCCAACTCGGCAGCGGTCAACGGGGCCATGCCTTTGGCAAAAGCCACCACCGCGATTTTGGTACAACGCAGGTACTGGATATACCCTTCGTTCAAACCTCGGATACTACTGGCCAAAGGATTAGCAAAACCATAGGCGGCAAACACGCCCAGCATCGTTCCTGAAAGAGCGGCGGCCACCTTTTCACCGACTACGGCGGGGCCTTCGTTAATCGCGCCCATGGTATGAATGATACCCATAACCGCAGCCACGATACCGATGCCCGGCAAAGAGTCTCCGGCAAAATTTAAAACATGGGCCGAGTGCTCGGCTTCTCGTGTTTTAGTATCAATGTCCATGTCGATAACGCCTTCAAGCTGGTCTGGCTTGATACGTCCATCGACTAGGGGCTTTAGACTATCGACGATAAAGGCGAGACGGTCTGGTGAGGCCAGCAAGGTGGGATATTTACGAAAAATGGAGCTCTGGGTCGGTGCAGAAACGTGCTCTTCCAAAGCGAGCAAACCGCTTTTACGACCGGTTTGAAACAGCTCATAAAGCGCCCCGATCAATTCGAAATAATGGGTCTTGCCGATCGTTTTACCGGTCATGACTTGGATGATTTTACTCATCGTATCGGTCAAAACGTGCAGTGGAGTCGCGATTAAGACCGCACCTAAGGTAATACCGAAAATGGCGACGAGTTCGGCGGGATGCAGCAAATGCATGACCATCGAGACATCCCAGTTATGCCCCATGATGAACGAAGCCACCGTACAGCCCAACACTACGAGAAGTCCTACTATAATGAGCATATGATATCCTATTTATTTTGATTACGTTCGATAAAGCTACGCAGCGCCAGGATCGCCTGGGTGTGGATCTGACTGATCCGAGCTTCCGTCAAATCCATCGCCTCAGCGATTTCAGCGAGCCGGAGCCCTTCAAAATGGTACAACGCCAGCACTTTTCGCTGCGTCTCGGGTAGCGTTTCAATCTTATCAGCCACTAAACGCCACAATTCAGCCCGCTCTAAGCCCGCGGAGGCGGGCTCTATGTTTTCGTCGGCGATCGTTTCATGCAGCTTAAAACCATCGCCGTCTTCATGAGCCGCCGCATCGATGTTGATAAAGGTGACTGGGCTAGATTCCTGCAGCCACTCTTCGTATTCAGCTGGGGTCAGCTGCAGGTGACGCTGGATCTCCTCGGCCGTCGCCGCGCGCTGGTGCTTCTGCTCCAGCTCGGCGATGGCGTCCTTTAATTTGCGAGCTTTGGCCCGGGTGCGACGGGGACACCAATCTAAGCGCCGAAGTTCATCTAAAATCGCGCCGCGAATTTTCGTGTAGGCATAACCGGCAAAGGTTCGACCCTCTTGAGGCACGTAGCGCTGCGAGGCTGCGATCAAGCCCATGACTCCGACCGAGTGCAGATCATCTGAATCAATATGTGGCGGCAGGCTCATCTTGATCCGACCGACGACCTGACGCACCAACGGCAGGTGCTCCTCGACTAAAGCGGTGGAAGCACCGGTCGTCTGCTGGTAGGTCTTGTACGCCAGAGGTGAGATCGGCGGAGGCGACGAATCGGATGAAGGAGGAGGTTCCATGGTGTTAGCCCAGGTTAATCAACACGTTCATTTCTTAGCTTTGGCGACCAAAGTTTCACCTTTTTTCTGACGGTTGGCTTTGAGGGTAGCTTCGGCCGCCGCGCGTTTTACGGCGACGGTGACGCGCATGGCATCCAAAACGTGATTCCAAAACCACTGACCGGCGAGTCCACCCACAAGGGCAGCGATACAAGCATCGCGCACGACCAACGCGATAGTCCGATCAGCCCAAAGGCCGGCCACAAAGACCATCGTGAAGAAAACAAAACCGAAAACCAAAAATATGTAACGCATACAAATCAGCTCTTACCTAAGGTTTTTTTGGCCAGGAAATCGAGCGGATCGACGCCAATGGGGCCAAGCAAGTTGCCGTCATGCGAGAAGAAAAGGGGGCGCATCTCCCCCTCGAGCAATATTTCCCAAAGTTTACCCACATCTTTGGCCTCGTCTAGGTGCGTGAGCACCACGTGGGTGGCCCCGAGGGAACGCCCTGATTTCAGGCCAGCCCGCAGGCTTTCGATTTCATAGGCCGCATTCAAAACAAGCACCCGGGTCTCGATCGACTGTTGCTTCAACAAATCCGCTAACTGGGGGGTTTCATCGCCGGCGGTCGCGCCAAAGCAAGGTACATCCCAGTAGACGCGTGCACCCTCATCGCCCACCCGCTGATCTGGCGCATAATGCGTCAGAGCGACACCCACCGCATCGCAAAAAACTTCCAATTCGAGGCAGGGATTAGGCCGACTAAATTCCACATGGCACACCCGGCACTTCGTACCCTGCTGGAACACTTCCCAGGTGAGCCATTGTCCGAGCGCTAACGATTTATCGGCCTGCGAACTGCCGATAAAAACGACCCGCTGACTGAGCGGCACGGCCGGAAATGCTCCGACTAACTGGCGTAATTCGCGTACAAACTCCGCTAGGGCATCCCCTAAAGGTTTTTCTGCGGAGATCGACCAACGCCGCTCGGTTTCGACTCGCCACAGTAGGGCTTCGGAAAATCCAGCTGACTTTAAAGCGGCTCGCAGATCCACGGGGCGGCTTCCGCGCGTCACCCCAGCGCCGTAGGTCGAGGTCAGCACCCCTGGCACCGGAGGCGCTATGGCTGGCTCTATCACGGATTCGGGCGCGGCGAGTTCGGCAATGACTTCGAGTTTAGCACCACCAAAAATACGTTTAATAAAACCCTGCCGCACGGGCCGCACCGAAAGCACACGTGCCTCGGGTCCCAACTGCGATTTAAGCACCGAAAGGGCCTCATTCACGGAGCGCACGATGAACCGGTAGGTACCCGGCGCGGGAGATTTAAGAGCAGGTGAAGCCATGGGATTAAGCCGCCGCGCGGGCCGTTTCAACAGGCGCCGAAATTATGCCGGCATTTTCGATTTGGTAAGTCCCTGGAATTTCTTGGAAAGATACGACCGTGAGGCGTGGGAAGGTGGACTCGAGGAAACGCCGCAAAGCCAAACGTAATTCGGCGCCTACGGCGATGCACGGCGCGCTGCCGCCGGCGGCGAATTGCGCCTGCTTGGCGTTGATCGCCTCCAGCAAATGGGCACTTAGGGCCGGATCGAGCGCCAGACCGAAGTCTGCTGCCGTCCGATGGATTTTTGCCACTAGCTCTTTTTCTAGGCGCAGATCGAGCGTCAAGGCCCGCACTGTGCCTGGAGCCGATTCGAGCAAGGGCACAAAATAAGGTCCGAGCCTGCGACGGACCAATTCGCTCAAATCGTCGGGATTCTTCGTTAAAGCAGCGTAATCGGCGATTCCTTCCAAGATTAACGGCAAGTTGAGAATCGGCACATTTTCTCGGAGTAAATTTTGCAACACGCGCTGGATGATACCGAGATTGACCAAGTCCGGCAACAGCTCGGTGACGAGCGCCGGATGCGATTGTTTCACATGATCGATCAAGGCTTGGACATCCTGACGCCCGAGCAACACATGGGCGTTTGACTTCAAAATTTCGGATAAATGCGTGACGATAATCGAGGCGCAATCCACCACCGAGTAACCGTTGATTTCTGCATTCTTCTTTTCGGCTTCTTCGATCCATACGGCCGCCAGCCCGAAGACCGGTTCCTGACAGGCGACGCCGCGCAATTGGACACGACTGCCTGAGACATTCATCGCCATCCAGCGACCCATCATGAGCGAACCACGTCCCACGATGCGCCCGCGCAAAAGAAAACGGTACTCACCACTTGCAAGCTCGAGATTGTCGCGTACCGCCACCTGCGGCACGATGACGCCCAGTTCTCGGGCCAAGGTTTTACGTACACCGGTGATGCGCGCGGGCAAATCGCCACCTTGCTTCTGATCGGCCAAGCCAACCAGGCCGAAACCCACCTCAACGGCAAACACATCGACGTCGATCAATCGACGCACTTCTTCGACCGAGCCACTCTTAGGCGGCGCGGCTTCTTTTTCCTTGGCCTTCTCGGCCGCGGTCTTGATCACCGGTTCAGCCTCAGGTGCAACCGCCGGAAGTTTAAAACCGATGTAGAGAAAAAATCCCCCCATCAACCCGAGTGGCAATAAGGGGAGCCCCGGCATGAAGCCCATGAGTAACATCACCCCGCCGACCATCTTCAAAGCGACTGGGTAGCGTACTAATTGCCCACCCACTTGTTGACCCAAGTCGCCGTTATCGGCAGCTCGGGTGACCAACAAACCCGCCGCGACCGAAATCACGAGCGCAGGAATTTGCGTCACCAGACCATCACCGATCGAGAGTAGAGTGAATTTCTGCAAGGACTCCATCAGCGACAGATCCATCTGCAAAACGCCGATCATGAAACCGCCCAAAACATTGACCAAGGTGATCAAAATACCCGCGATGGCTTCACCGCGGACAAACTTGGACGAACCATCCATTGCACCATAAAAGTCTGCTTCGCGTTGTAATTTCAGCCGCCGCGCGGTGGCTGTAGGCTCATCAATCGCCCCAGCATTTAATTCCGCATCGATTGCCATCTGCTTACCAGGCAATGCATCCAAGGTAAACCGCGCTGAGACTTCCGCGATACGGCCCGCACCTTTGGTGATAACGACAAAGTTAATCACAACCAAGATCACGAAGACCACGAAGCCGACGACATAATTACCCTGAATCACGATCTTGCCGAACGCTTCGATGATATGACCGGCCTCACCCCGCGTTAGAACCAAGCGCGTGGAACAGATGTTCAGCGCCAGTCGGAAAAGCGTCAGGCCCAACAAGACGGTTGGAAACGCGGAAAATTCGACCGGCTGGCGCACGTAAATCACCACCAGCATGATTAACAACGAGGAAGCGATGCTGAGTGCCAGCAGCATGTCCATCACCATGGATGGCACGGGCAGCACGAGTAGCATGATCGTGCCAAACAAACCCGCCGTGAATAGAAGATCGGCCCGGCCTAAAAGTTGACGGGAGAAGGTCGTCGCGGGAACTGGAACAGCAGCAGGCATGAAGGTTAGTTAGAAAGTGCCGCCGCACGTCGGCTGGGCAGAGTGTAATAATAGTAACGGTAAGTCCGGTAAACGAAGGCGAGGATCTCGGCCACCGCTTCAAACATATCCTGTGGAATCGGCTCCCCTACTTTGCCAGTCGCATAGAGTAAGCGAGCGACGGGCCGGTTCTCGACGATTGGCACGCCATGTTGGGCGCCCAATTCCTTGATTCGAAGTGCGTGACGATTTTCGCCCTTGGCGACGATGATTGGGGCGGCATCCGAGCCCCGCTCATAGCGCAGCGCCACGGCAAAGTGGGTCGGATTAGCGACAATCACATCCGCGGTTGGAACCGCGTCCATCATCTGCTTTTGCAAGAGTCGACGGGCAAAACGGCGCATCGCCGCTTTAACCAATGGATTACCATCGGATTGGGAGCGCTCGTCTTTGACCTCCTGACGTGACATCATGAGTTCTTGGTTCGATTTATACAGTTCGTACGCGTAACTGAAGGCAGCGATGACGGCGATCGCGGCCAGAAATCTCCACATGAGCGACATCGCGCTGGTGTGCATGAAATTGGCCAGGTACAGGGTCTCCACCGGAGCCGAGAAAATCACATCGCTAAAAATTTTGCTGGTCGCCGCCGCCAGACAGGCGAACACCGCAATTACTTTCAACAAGTCCAGCGAGGCAGTGACCCAAATTTTTCCCGAGAAAATACGACCCAGGCCGGCAATTGGATTAAAACGTTCGAAATTGGGCTGCATGGCTTCCGGGGTGAGTTGAAAACCACTTTGCACTCCGCCGGCCAAAATCGCGGCCAAGGCCGTGGCCAAGACTACCGGTAACGCGATCGAGACAAAGGTGGTCATGGCTAATTCCGCCACCGCCGGGACTTCATCGCCTTGGACGCGCAACTCGCCCAAACGGCCAAAAATCGCTACCGCTAGTCGCGTCATTTTATCAGAGGCCTCGCGGGCCGCCAAACCGAGGGTAAATAAAGCTGCCGCCAACGTGAATACCAAGGTCAACTCCGGCGCACGCGCGAACTGCCCCTTCGAATGGGCTTCGGAAAGCCGCTTTGCGGAGGGTGCCTCGGTTTTTGAATCTTGATCTTCAGCGCTCAATGCCAGCCATTAAGCAAGTTAGAAGCCATCCAAAACATCAATTCATAAATACATATCTAATATGTATTTACATAATTATTAATCCAGAAATATCTCGACTTCGAGCCACGCTAAAGCGGCATTTTTTTCCCGCAACTCACGGCCCCGCAGAACGCAGGCTTACTTCTAACATATCCCAAGGTAGGGCCTGCCACAGCGGGTCCAGATTGCGCAACAAGAGGGCTCCAAAACCGGACAGCAGCAGTAAGCCGCCCCAAAGGCGCACCGAAATACTCGCGATGAATACGTTCATCCGAGGCACCGCTTTACCCAAAATACTGAAGGCTAAATTGATGATAAAACTTAGCGCAATAAAGGGAGCCGCAATCCGCAGCCCCACCGCCAAGATATCCGCCGTTACCTTGATCAAGCGTTCTAGCGCCACCGCTGTAACGGTGTAGGTGCCCAACGGCGAAAATTCAAAACTACGGGCAAAGGCGGCCAACATATCTTGGTGCGCACCCAGCCCAAAAAACAACACCCCGGCAAACGCGGTGATTAAAGCGGGCAAGGGTTCTTGCGCCGGCACGGGCACATCGAAGCCTGGCGGTGAATTCAGTCCGATTTCATTGGCGATCAAGCGACCGCCTAAGGCCGTAATCGAAAACGCCGCCCGCACCACTAACCCCATGGCAAAACCGAGTAAGACCTCACTCGCTGCGGCCATGGCTAACCGGATCCAATCGGCATCTTGTAGGGCGACGGGCAACGGCACCACCCCGACCAGTAAGACCGCCAACATCATACTTAAGGCCACTCGAATACGAGTCGGCAGCGTGCCCCCGCCCGGAGTGGGCAAAGCCGCAATCACCCCTAAGGAACGCAAGCTAATCAAAACCCATGCGATCAACCAGAGGAGCATGGCGAGGTCCCTTGGCGTTAGTTACCTAAACTAGCCATCCGCGCAAAACAGCTGATCGTAAATTCACTCATCACGCGGACGAGCCACGGCGCCAAGACGACAAACAATAGTCCACCGGCGACCAGCTTAGGTCCAAACGTTAAGGTCTGCTCTTGGATACTGGTCGCAGATTGAAAAATACTCGTGATCAAGCCCACCACCAACATTCCGATTAAAAACGGACTGCACACCATCAACGAGAAGATGATGACCTCCTTTAAAATATCGATCGCAGCTTCCGGAGTCATGAGCGTTTAGACATTAAAACTCTCCACCAGGCTCTTCACGACCAGTTGCCAGCCATCCACTAAGACAAAGAGCAGCAATTTAAACGGTAGTGCCACGACGGCAGGCGGCATCATCATCATGCCGAGCGACATCAAGATCGTCGAGACCAGCAGATCGATCACGAGAAACGGCAAGAAGAGGAAAAAGCCCATTTGAAACGCGGTCTGCAATTCACTGATCACAAACGCGGGGACGACGACACGCAGCGGTAAATCTTGCACCTTGGTCGGTGGAAAGCGTCCAAGCTTCAGAAAAAATTCAATATCACGCGTACGTGTCTGTTTGAGCATGAACCCTTTGATCGGTTCACCGGCCGCTTCTAAAGCTGACCCGGAAGCCAGTTTGCCCGACAGATACGGCTGCAAGGCCTCGGTGTTCACTCGTTCAAACGTGGGGCCCATGACAAACAAGGTGAGAAAGAGCGCGAGACCGGTAATAATTTGATTAGAAGGGGCATTAGGTAACCCCATGGCCGTGCGCAGAAACCCCAATACAACCACGATGCGAGTGAAACTCGTCATCAACATCACTAGCGTAGGCGCCAGTGATAATAGCGTCATTACAACGACGATTTGCAAACCGACACTGATTTCGCCGGGTTTTTCCGCGCCTTCGAGATTCACCGCCAATTTCCAAGGAGCCGGCGTAGCCGCAGGCGAGCCATTAGCCGGCGGGGCGGGCGGCGGGGTCTGGGCGTGCAGCAAGCCTTGGCTAAATACCAAGGTGGTGAGTAAAAATAAAATCGGCAATCGCAGTCGCCGGAGCCAAATCAAATTCATGGCGTGGGTTCGGAGGGTGGCACTTCTGAGACCACATCGATGCGACCTTGGCTGACGCCGATGAGAAACGACCGGCCGCGACACGACGTGAGCACGAGATACTGGCGATTGCCTAAGGGACGAGTTTCGTCGATTGAGATTTCCGAGCCATGGTTTTTAAGCGACCGGCCTTTGCCTTTGGCGCGAAACCAGAGCCAGGCGCCACCACCGAGACAGATTACGACAAACAGGATGTAACCCGTCGAAGGCGAACCGGCAGGCCGGGCGGCGCTTTGCTCGGTCGGTTGCGGAAAAATAACGGTATCGGCGGAACGAGGTGCGGCCGGAGCCGCAGCCCCCCAGAGTAAGCCACTGGAGAAGAGTAAGCCCAGCGCCCAAAGGGCGAGGCGACGCGGAAGGTGGATCGGCACAGTGAGCGTGGGACGACTCATTTGGTGCGGCCCACAAATTCGGTAACGCGAATACCAAAACTGTCGCCTACGAGTACGACTTCACCGCGAGCGACGAGTTTTTGATTCACGTGAAGTGACACGGGCTCATTGGCTTTTTGCGCCAACTGCAAAATAGTGCCGGGGGCGAGAGCGAGCACCTCGCGCATAGGCAGTTCGCACGAGCCGAGCTGCACGGCGACGTTCACCTTGATATCTAAAACGAGGTCGAGAGATTTGTTTTCCATGGTGAGTAAGGTGAAATATTAGTGAGTAGCCGAAGTGATGGAGACAGCGATCCGTTCACCGTCGATGCCGATGGTGCCGATAAATTTCTCTTCAGAGCCGACGACAATCGAGGTCTGCTCCAAGATACTCATGGGCAGCGGCAAGACGGATCCGATTTCTAGATTGGAAAGTTCGGCGAGGGTGAGGGTAAAAGCGTTCCAATGCGCCGTGATGGGCACGAGTACCTCCTCAAAAGCAGGATGCCAGTTGGGTTCACGCACGACGGGTTTATCGGGCTGCATTTTTTCCTGGCGGGATTGGAAGGAACGCAAGAGCGGCTCAACCATGACTTCGGGCACACACAACGAGAGCGGTCCCGTAGCTCCACCGAGGGTCATCTCGATACTGAGATTAACAAAGGACGCGGTCTTGGAGGAACTTTGCATGAAGCCCGAAAAGCGCTGACCACCAAGGATGGCGGGTTGGAGGGCTTGTTCATAGCCCCACTGATTAAACCATTCTTCGAGGACTTGCACCATCATGTCGTCGAGCAAGGCGCACTCAATTTCGGTAAGTTCACGCTCGACGGTCTGGGCCACACCGGGACCACCCAAAAGGCGATCGACCACGGTAGAGGCCAAAGAGGCGGGTAAGGTCATCTGCCCTAGGCCTCGCAGGGGCTCAGCCTTGAAGGTACAGTTGTAGGAACGTTCGGAAATTTGACCGCGAAATTCGGCGAAGGTAGACTCCGAAAAGCCGACTTTGCCGAGCACGCACTCGAGTTTCAAAACCAAGGATAAGCGCGTCGCGAGTTGGCGGGCGAACTGGGCTTGCAACTCGCGCAGCTGCGCCAGTTGCCCCTCCGTCAACATGACGGGGTTGCGGAAATCGTAGGCGCGCACCGCGGGGAAAGCCTCGACGGCGACGCGGTTACCGAGGGGATCGAGATGAATCGCGGGCCCGGTCGGCTCAGTCTGGGTTTCAGCCGTCATTACTGCACCACGAAGTCTGAGAAAAAGACCTGCTCCACCAGAGGTGCTTTAAGCAAATCGTTGAATGCGGCCACGAGGCGGCCGCGGACTACCGCCTTGCTGCTGGGCTCATCAAGCTCGGGCATCGAGAGGCTGGCGAGAATCGTGAGGGTCGTATCGACTAACTCAGCGTACTTAGCGTCGATTTTTTTATTAGCGGCGTCGTTTTTACCGACGACATTAAAGGTGACCTTCAGATAGCGGGTACCCTGCGTGCCAGCGATATTGACCGTGAGATTTTCGAATTTAGGCCGCGCGGCGGGTTTATCTTTACCGCCCGCTTCGCCCTTGGCTTCGCCGTGACCACCGGCGGCGGCGCCAGCGCCAGCATCAGCTTCAGCCTCATGCTCAGAGGCGGCTTCGGTGCCATCATGTTTGCTGGCTTTAGCCATGATAGTGGTGAGCTCACTTTTGATTTGGGTAGTGAGCTTAGGGATGAGCACAAAATTAACCACCGCCCATGAAAGCACAGGGGCGAGCACCACCGCGATGATCGTCGGCAGCATGCCACCCGCGGCAGATTTGCCCGCGGCAGGTGCCGGTTTTTCGGCTGATTTATCGGGAGCGGATTCGGACATGGGAAAAGAAAAGTTAAATCTTAGCGCTTAAGGTTGACGGTGTCTTCAACCATAGAGTCGGACACGGTTACAATGCGAGAGGAAGCCTGAAGACTGCGTTGGGCGTTGATGAGGGACGCGAATTCACTGGTGAGATCGACGTTAGACAGTTCGAGGGTCTCCGGTTCGATCGTACCGTTGCCCACGCCGCCGGGGGCGTTGGCTAACGCGGTGAGGGCCAAGCCGCCAACGGGCGCAGCATTTTCAAAATTGGTGAACATATTAGCTCCATCCAATTTGAGTGCGGTGGGATTGGAGTAACGCTGCACGAGGACACGGTTGGTCACAGCGGTAGTGCCATCGGAGTACGTTTCCGTGAAATTACCTTTTTTATCAAAAGCAAAGCTCAGCAATTCCGCACCGGCGGGGGGGGTCTGGCTCACACGAATGCTGCCGACGGCTGTGGGCGCAGCGCCCGCGGCGCCACCGGTCAAACCCTGAACCTGATAGCCACTGCTGTTAACCAGGTAGCCATCTTCGTCTAAGTGGAAATCACCGGCGCGCGTAGCGTATTCGGAATTATCGTCGGTCTTGAGTACGCGGAAAAATCCTTCGCCGGAAATAGCGAGATCGGTCTTAACCCCGGTCACGGAGAGAGAACCTTGGGAGTTTTTAATCGAATCGCCCATCAAAGCGGAAAACGAAACGGTCGCGGATTTGTAGCCCGTGGTGTTAGAATTGGCGATGTTGGCGCTGATGGTTTCGACACCCTTGGAGAAGGCCTTCATGGCGGTGACGCCAGAATAGATAGAGGCTGAGATAGGCATAAGTTTTAGATTTTGAGGTTAAGTTTAAAAAAGATGAAGTTTAGGCGGGAATCTTGGTCGAGGTGGGTGCAACGCGGGTGACCGAATCAAAGGAGAAGAGCGAGGTACCCATGCGCAGTTGCAGTCCGGTGGAAGAATTCTCCACGGCATCAACAATACCGGTGGTTTCTGCACCGGTGTAATCTCTCACGGTGACTTCGCGGCCGATCATGCTGCTGGCCGCGATCATTTTATTGGCGTCACCCATGCCCTTCAAAGAGGTGATCATCTGGCTGGATTGCTCGAGGCTAGTAAATTGGGCCATGGTGGTGACAAACGAGTTGTCATCCATCGGCTTCATCGGGTCCTGATTTTTTAACTGCATGGTGAGCAGCTTCAAAAAATCCTGCTGGCTCATGGATTGCTTGGTGGCGCGAGTAGCGGCGGGAGCGGCGACAGGAGCGGCTGCGGCGGGAGCTGGCTTAGTGGAGATGATAGGCATGGTCAGGCGAAGATTTGTAAACGGTGATTGGCGGCGAGAACGGGAGCCGCGACGGGAGCGACGGGGACAACCGGAACGGATGGTGAACGCCCCACCCGCGCAGCGGGCTCGGCTTTAAAATACATGTTTTGCCGAGCATCGGCATCGGCTTGCGCCCCATTTTGGCCTCGGCCGGAGGTATCCGGGGAACCCTGCCACTGAAACGAGGAAGATAAATTGCTCGGGCGATCCGATCGATCGAACGCCGCTTGCAACGATTCGCACAAGGAAGCTGAATCGGTACTCAAGACGGTTTCCACTTGGTCGGCGCGACGCACCACTTCGACACGGAGTTTACCGTGACCGGTGACATCGAGATCGACCACGCAGCGTTGCTGGCCGGAAATCCGCACCTTCTCGGTGATCGCCGCGACTTCATCAACGACTTGGACTAAATTCACCCGCGTCACCGCTTCGGTTGCGGGTGCATCCGAGGGGCTCGTGGCCGAGAAATCTAGAAGAGGACTGGACATGGACGAGTCGTTGTTAGCACTCGTTGGGCCAACTATCACATCTACTTTCTTAAGTAATTGATTAGTATTTTTTTCTATATTATTTAAAATACCCGTTACGGTGCTTTCAGCGCCCTTAACGCTAGCGTCAGAGGACGGATCGGCAGTTTTTTCTGCCCGCAACGAGCGCGACAGTGAAGCCGCGGCTAAGGTTGGAACTGGCTGCGCAGCGACTGCGTTCAACCCCGTCGGCAGCTTGAAAGCGCCCGCTAAGTCTTGCTGGGTCGAGCGCTCCCCGTCCGCGTTAACCGCCTTAACTTCGGATGCATTGTTAAGATTCAATCGCACACCCTCGGCTTGAAGGGTCTGAGGGGCGTGAGCTGGTTGGGCGGCAGACCACTCAAAAGCCGTATTTTTACGCTCGGTTTCGTTTAGAGTCGCGATGGCAGGCATCGCCTGAACCGATGCACGAACACTTTCAGCAACCGAGGCCGGGCTTGCTTCAGCGAGGATCGCGGGTGCCGCCGCTTCTTCATCAATCGTCGCCGATTGGAACGGCGTCTCGACAGCGCACAGATCGACCGGAGGCAGGTCATTGATCGGCAACGGCTGAGGAGCGCAGGTCGGGACCAATCCTTCGGGATCAGCGGCAACCGCTGAAACCAAGTCAGTTTCATCCTGCTCTTCTGCAGGAAGATCGCTCGGAAGGTCTTGCTCGCCGGTGTCGTCAATGCGACCCTCGGGATCGCGGTTGGAACGCGCGCGCAGTTCAGAGGCACTCGAGCGCTCAGCATGCGGAGGTTTTGATTTCACGCCCTCACCGGCCTGCTGCAGCTTAGGCTGGTGGTCCGAGCCCTGAGTGGCCTTGAGCGCTGGGATGGCAGAAGACGCAGGGGAGGCTTCTTTTTTGACCTGTCCGAGCATACTCGCAAACGAGCGTTTCAGATCGGCCGACGTACGCGCTGCCTTGGCGCCCGCCTCCGATGCAAAAGCTCCCGCGGTCAAAGCCCCAGAAGCCGACGATGCGGCTCCCGATATTTTTGGCTCAAATGGAAATCGGGACATCATTTTGGTGAACGGTAATTTTTAACCCCCTCGGCCAATTTAGCCGCGCGCTTGGCCATCAACGGATCGCCCGCGGCCTGCTTACCCATCTCTTCAAAAATCCCCGCGACGACATCCACTTTCATAAGCGCGAGAATTTTGACTGCGCTCGCGTCCTCCATCTGAAGCATGATTGCGACCGTGGATTTGGGCGACATCGTCGAGTAGGTTTGGACGAGGGTTTTCAAATTCTTGAGCTCACTCACGGCGTCTTCCGCGCGTGCTTTGCCGTTTAAGCCCTTTGCCTCGCTCAAGTAAGCCTCAACCTGTTTGCGCATCGAATCGATATCGGCGCGGGTACGCTCGAGTTCAAGCCGCTCGGATTGCATGCGTTTTTGTTGTTCGACCAGTGCGGCCTCGCGTACCGCCAATTGATCTTTGGCTAACTTCAGTTCGCTGACCGCGCGGCTGGTGACATCCACTGGCGGTGGACGATCGGGTATATGCGAAGGGATGACCTTAGGCTTCGGCCGCATCGCAGCAGCCATGGCCGCATATTCGGGGATGCGTTTGAGCACTAGGTAGCTGGAAAGTCCGACGCCCAACAACGTCGCCACCAGAATAATTACTAAAGGGGAGGTAAGCAATTTCATGACAGAAGAGAATAAGAGGCACCTGCGATCCGACTGGCGGCTTCATCCATCTGCGCCTGTTCACGGCGAGCGGCTTCTTGGATATGACGATCTTCAGCCCGGCCCCTGAGATTATTAACCGCTTTGAGTTCTTTACCGGCTTCGGCCCAAGCGAGTCGGGCTTGTTCGAGAATCTTAGTATGGGCGAGTACGGCTTTTTCTGCCGTGCGCTCGAGCGCGACCGTGCGATCGAAATCAGCCAAGGCCGCAGAGTGATCTTGGGGCGCGAAGCGCTTGCCTTCGGTTTGGAGTAAGTTTGCCCGCGCGGCCTCGGAGCGAGCCTGCGCCTGGGTCAACTCATGCTCCAGGCGGCGCTGTTGCTCGAGTTTTTGCGCGAGCACCGTTGCGGCCTGGGTCTCGCGTAATTCACGCAAGAGCAGCAGACTCTGCAGTCTAAAACGAAAACGCTTCATGCGAGTGCTCCCTTCAACCCGGCCGCCATGGCCTCGCTTGAAACCACCTCATCGATATTCTGCCGCAGATAAGTCTGTAACGGCCCATGTACGCGGATTGCGTGATCGAGCGCGGGGTTGGAGCCTTTGTTATAAGCACCGATGTTGATCAAGTCTTCGTTACGTCGGTACAGCGCCACATGTTCCCGCGCCGCGGCTGAACATTGCAACACCGCCGGTGGAGCTACCTCGCGGCCCAAGCGGCTGATACTTTCCAAAATATCGATGGCCGGATAGTGATTGGCGTGGGCCAACGAGCGCGACAACACCAAGTGCCCGTCCAAAATACCTCGCACGGTATCGGCCACCGGCTCGTTCATATCGTCGCCTTCGACTAAGACCGTATACAATGCGGTGATGGCGCCGGTTTCGCCCGCGCCCGATCGCTCGAGCAACCGCGGCAGCAAGGCAAACACCGAGGGCGTGTAACCGCGCGTCGCGGGAGGTTCGCCGACGGCGAGTCCGATTTCACGCTGCGCCATCGCAAAACGCGTCACCGAATCCATTAACAATAAAACATTGCGGCCCTGATCGCGGTAACTCTCCGCTAACGCGGTTGCGGTAAACGCGGCGCGCAGTCGCATGGGCGCGGGTGCATCTGAAGTCGCAACCACAACGACGGATTTTTTCAAACCGTCCGGACCTAGATCACGCTCAATAAATTCACGCACTTCACGACCACGCTCGCCCACGAGCCCGATCACAACGACATCGGCCGAAGAACCGCGGGCGATCATCCCGAGTAATGTCGATTTACCCACGCCGGAACCGGCGAAAATGCCCATGCGCTGCCCGCGACCCAAGGGCGTAAACGCATCGATTGCTTTCACGCCGGTTAAAAAGGGTTCTGAGATCCGCTGCCGACGCAAAGGATGCGGCGGCGGGGTTTGCGCGGCCCAAGCCTGACGCTGACGCGACAAGGTCGCCCCTTCATCCATCGGCCGACCGAGCGCATCAAGGACGCGGCCCAGCAATAGATCATTGGCCACGGGCAACGAGAGCGAATCCATGGCGACGGTTTCACAACCGACGTGCAAACCGCCGACATCGCCCAAGGCCATTAATAAAATTTTCTCCGCCCGAAATCCGACCACTTCAGCCAGTACTTCGAACGCATTGCGCTGACTGCGCAACACACAGAGTTCGCCCAGGCCGACATTGGGCCCTTCGGATTCCACGATAAGCCCAGAAATTGAAGCCACCCGACCGTAGCGGCTAAACGTGGGCGCCTGCTGCACCTGGCCGCGCACCAAAGAAACGATGTCTGCTACGCCGGGGTTCATTTGCGCGAGAGCTCCCGCCGTAAGGCTTCCACCTTCGCGCCGTGGCGCGCATCAATCACGCCGAAGCGGCTGCGCACCTGGCATTCGCCGGGGGCAAACGCCGGATCGATGGTCACCGAGATACCGGGATACGTCACTTTCCACTCCGGCACCAAACTGGCGATGATCTCATGATCACGTTGACCGACGACTAGCTCAAGATTCTGCACTTCGGGAAAAAGCGCAGCCAAGGCTTCCTGGCAGAGTTGCCCGACCACCTCTGGTGGCGGCGTGAAACCGGCGAGAACGCGTTTAGCGACTTCGACCGCGAGATCGGGCAAAACGACTCCGATTTGATCGGCGATCATCTTCTCGGCCTCGCCGAGGCGAGAAAAAATTCCGTTCTGAACTGCGCTTACTTCGGAGCGAAATTCCACGAAACGACGGTCTACGCCCGTGTCGGCCGCACGCGCACCTTCACGACGACCCCGTTCAAATTCAGCGGCAAGTTCGGCCGCCGTATAATGACGCACGGGCTCAACCGCTTCGGCGGCCAGCACGAAAGGTCCGGTAAACGAAATCGAATGACGTGAAACAGCCATGGGATTAAGCGGCGCCTTCCGCGTCGTCTTCATCGAGGATGATGTCGCCCGATTCCTCGAGCTTGCGGAGCATGTCGACGACGGAGGCCTGCGCGGTCGCGACTTCCTTGGGACGGACGTTGCTGAGCATCGAGATATCGTCGCGCAA
>CANHAH010000045.1 GCA_947458705.1 Opitutia bacterium
GACCAGGCAAGAGCTGCATGCAACCGTTTTCAATCGTCGCCGCATCGAGCGCGATCCACACGCCCAACACCGGCGTACCGAGCGGATAATCAAAATAAGCGTGATCTTGATGCCACGGTTTCTCGCGGCCGAGCCGAGGTGGTTTCACGAGCGCCATGTCTTGAAACATCTCAGGCTCCTTGTCGCCGATCAGTTTTTTGGCGACCGCCCACAATTTAGCGTGATGTGAAATGGCCTTCAAACGCGGCTCGAAATTCACAAAATGCCAGGCTTTACGCACCGCGTCCTGCCTCTGCTCGGCACTAAGCGTCGGCAGAATCGTCTTCGCCGCCGCCTCAAAGGTGATGCCGTTGAACGCCGGATTCTTGCCCATGATCAAATCCACAAGTCCGGAGAGCGCCGAGGAGACTTCCGCCGGCGTGAAGGCCTCACGGACTGCGAGGTAACCGTGTTCGCGGTAAAATGCGATTTCTCGCGGGCCGATGTCGTCGAACGTCGCAACCGAATGCGCCGTATCCGGCACGGGTTGATAAAGCTCGGGCGCGTGCAGTTCAGCGCCAAGATCAAATTCGGGAGCGGGCGTAGCGGGGGTCGCGATGGACATGATGACGAAAAAGCGGGTTGAGCGAAGCGGGTATTGAGTAAACTAATCCGCTCTAATCCTAATGCACTCACGCCTCTCTTGCCATGAAGGCGTCCGACATCTTTTTGTATTATTCCGCTTTCTATGACCGGTATCGCTTCTTTCAACCATCCCGTGTGCCTTTCCGCTCACTGCAACCGCGTCCGCTGCGAACCAGGCTGGCACTTGGGCCCGGAATGGGCGCCGCGCCTGCGTGATTACGATCTATGGTTTGTGAGCGCTGGACGCGGACACATGCTCACCGAGCAGGGGGAAATCGCACTCACCCCCGGCACGGGCGTGTGGATGAGTCCCGGCCGGCGCTACGAGGCCACCCACGATTCCAAACGCCCCCTGGTCGTAAATTTTTTCCACTTCACGCTGCGCGAGCCGCCCCGGGGTTTCACCCCACCTTTGGAAGTGTTGCGCACGGGGCATCCAGATTTTGTAGAAGCAACCATGCGGCGAATTCTAACACTGCGGGCTAAATCCGATTCGACCGCACACGCCTCAGCCGAGACGCTGTTCACGGCGCTCCTCGGCGAACTTGTCCGCGAAACCTCCGTGCAAGCCAAAGCATCCGCCGGGCCCGTCCTCGATCAACATCACCGCGAAATCATGCAACGCCTGGCTGCTGAAATCCGCGAAAACCCAGGCGGGGCGCGTCCGGTCGCCGAACTGGCCAAAACCGCCGGATACAGCGTGGATCATTTTTCCCGCGTGTTTGCAAAAATCACCGGTCAACGCCCCCAAGCCTGCGTCATCGAAGCGCGTCTCACGCGCGCCCGCCAACTCCTCGCCGAGACCGGCCTCACCATCAGCCAAATCGCCGAAGCGTTGGGTTTTCGCGATGTGTTTTTCTTTTCGCGGCAATTTACCCAGCGCACGGGCCAGACCCCTTCCTCGTACCGCGCGACCCTGAGCCGCGCCCAAACTTAAGGAGTGCGGCGGGAAATTATTTTCCCGCCGTCCAACCGCCATCGATCATGAGCGTACTGCCCGTAACCATCGCGCTGACATCGGCCGCGAGATAAAGCGCGGCAGCCGCGACTTCGTCGGGTTGCACCATGCGGCCGTTGAGCTGCGTAGAAGCCATTTCCCGGTACGCGGCGGCGGGGTCGGGGTATTCTTGGATGCGCGCGGTGACAAACGGCGTCTCCACGCGGCCGGGACAAATGCAGTTGAAACGCACGCCCGTGTGCGAGTGATCGAGCGCAAGCGCCTTGGTGAGGCCAACCACGGCAAACTTCGTGGTCGTGTAGGCGAGCCGATCCCGCACGGCAACGATGCCGGCCACCGAAGCCAAGTTGATCACGCTGCCCGAGCCACGCGCGAGCATCGCGGGGACGAAAGCTTTGCAGCCGTTAAACACGCCGCGGACATTCACCGCGTAAAGCCGATCGAAATCCTCAGCTGTCGTCGCCGGCAAGGCCCCAACGTGCCCGATGCCAGCGACGTTGACGAGCACATCGACCGCGCCGACCTCAGCGGCGACGCGAGCGAATTCCTTTTCGCTGGCGACATCAAGGTGCACAAACCGCGCGCCAATTTTGGCCGCAACGGCAGGGCCTTGCGCCGCGTCGCGGTCGGCGATAATCACGCGCGCACCGGCGCGAATAAATTCACGGGCAATCGCGGCGCCGATGCCCGAGGCGCCGCCGGTGACAAACGCGGTTTTGGGGGCGAGAGTAAACACCTCGACAGCGCGCCGCATCTTAGCCCCCAAGTCCAGCCCACAAGCGCGCCCAACCAGTCTCACTTAACGGGCGCGCTCGAGCAAGAAACGGCCGGGTCCGCGGAACTGCACGCGCTCCTGCCAGGCCATGCTACCAGGCACAAGACGCGCCTCCGGGAGGTACTTGATCAAGGTCTCCAACACCACGCGCGCTTCCATGCGCGCGAGCGGCGCGCCCACGCAGAAGTGCATGCCGTAACCGAAGGAAAGATGGTCGATCTTAGTGCGCCGGATTTCGAAGGACTCCGGATTTTCGACGTTGGCGGGATCGCGGTTAGCGGCGCCGATGACCTGGAAGACCATTTCATTTTCTGCGAACTCCACGCCATTAAAGAGGTGCGTCTTTTTCACCCGTCGGAAATTGCGCTGCTTGGGCGCCTCGTAGCGCAGGGCTTCCTCAATGGCGGGGTGAATAAGCGCGGGATTGGCTTTGAGCGCGGCCCATTGCTCGGGGTGCGTGAGTAGTAAATGCACGAGACTACCAATGAGGTTGGTCGTCGTCTCGTGACCGGCGGTCAGGATGGTGTTACACGTAGCCAGCAACTCGTCGCGGGAAAACCCTTTGCCTTCTTCCTCGGCGAGCGCGAGAGCGGTGATAAGATCCTCCTGCGGCTGCGCGCGGCGGGCGTCGATCAACGCGTTCATATAAGCAAACATCTCCACCAGACTTGTCTGCGAAATCATCGCCGGGCCAAAAGTCGTGCGGCCCGTTCCTTGGAAACCGAGAATATCGGATGACCATTTTTTGAAGAGATGTCGATCAGCGGCGGGCGCACCGAGCATTTCGGCAATGAGGACAACGGGTAATGGATGCGCAACCTCGTGGATGAAATCAAACCGTCCACTCGCGACGGCGGGCGCGATCATGGACTCGGCGAGTTCGCGGATCCGCGGCTCAAGGGCGTTGATCGTTTTCGGCGTGAACGCCTTTTGCACGAGCGCACGCATGCGCGTGTGATCAGGGGGATCGGAGCCGATTACGTCTTTTTGCGCGAAATAGTGGCGGAGCGGACAGAGTTGCTGGCGTTCGTCATCAGTGAGTCCGGCGAAGAGCAGACCCTGACGATTTTCGTTCGAGAGGTTTTCTTTGTCCTTGAGCGAAACGGCGACGTCGTCGAAGCGGCTAACCACCCAGGCTTTCCATTGATCGCTCCAAAACACGGGCGCCTCCTCACGCAGCTGGCGATAAATAGGATAAGGATCGACCATCATCGCCGGGGAAACGAGCAGCTGATCGAGCGCAGGGTGGGAGCAGACGCGACGGGCTTTAAAGGAGAACATTTAAATGAATGTAACCGTGATGTGACCTAGAGCGTCGAATCATTGTGGTGCAAAAAATACGCATGTAGTAAAAAATAAAAGGATGCGAATTAAATTCGCGATTTTAACAAGTAGAATAAGATACGTAGTTTATACATTTTTTTTAATCGTAAATTATCAACCTTTTTGCTTAAATCTTACCGTTGAAAATCATTATCGTAGGCACACCTAAGACAGGAAATACCTGGGTTAAACACCTGTTGGGGGATTTGTATAATCTACCGATTGTTACCCTTAAACCCGATTTTGATGCCGATGAAGCCGCGGCGGCAGGTCCCAACTGGATCAGCCACCAACACTATTTACCCAAGCAGGCATTGCTCAACTGGGCCAAAGCTAACGGCGTGATCTTCATCACCGCGATTAGGCACCCCGCCGATGTCCTGATTTCCCTTTGGCATCACATTCAAAAACGTAAGGGCAAAAACGCAGATATCCGGCAAGGTGCCTCCATTTTGGGGGAAACTCGTGAAATTGGCGGCGAGACGACGCTGAGTTTTGTAGAAAACGATTTTCACGTCTATCTGAACCTCTCGATTGCGTGGTTACAGGTCCCAGGGGCGATTGCCCTACGCTATGAGGATTTGTGGACGCAACCACTTGAGACCCTCAGGCGGCTAACGGATACGATCGAACCAAGATCGCTTGAATCGCTCAAGCTCTCGCTATGCGCCTGTGAATTAGGGCTGATGCAACAACTCCTCGATCCTGAGAAAAAATTAATTCGACAGGGTGGTACGGGAGCTTGGCGCCAGGTTTTACCTAAAAACATCAAGGCTGCCTTGGCTCAGATCGACCCTTACCCGACTCAATTTGCCGCCCTGGGTTACACCATGGATGAGAGAAATCCGGCCAACACCCCTCAGCCTAATCCAGGCAAGGTCGACGGACCATTTAGCGAAAAACGTCACTTTGACGACGGGACGCCTATCACGCCGGTACTGATGAAGGCATATTTTGATCTGCCCTCACATTTACGGGCGCGTTGGCTAGCCCCGCAAAGCACCTCCGCAAAATCATTTTACGCCTGGCTAAACCAGCCTGCGGCCGCCGATCCGCTTAAGGGTCAGGCCCCTGTCATCAGCGAACTGGCGCATTACATCCATGCTCAGCGATCCGATCTCCAAGCGGCCTTTGCGGATCCATTCGGCGCCAATCGTAGTGAATTTTACGACTGGTTTCTGTTTAACGCGCGTAAAGAATACAGCCTGCCCACGTGTTTTGTGACCCAAAATCCGTTCAGCGATGCCACGAATTTTTCCGATGGCACCTCTAACGCCCGAGTTTTGGTCCGCGCGTACTTGGACTTACCCGCACCACTGCGCGCGCGATGGCCAGATCCCTCTAAAGCCGGCGCCGATTCCTATTTAGCTTGGCTGAAAGCACCGTCGAGTGCCGATCCTGTTGGCGAAAAAATGGCTCCGGCTATTACCGAGTTGGGTGCCTATCTTTATTCGATTCGCAGCGATGTTCGCGCGATCATGCCCGATCTATATGGAGCGCATCGAGTGGATTTCGCCGATTGGTTTATCTCGAGCGCGGCCAAAGAATACAACCTGGCGCGCTGCCTGATTTTGCCCGTCATTCGTTCATGGGCTCAGGTTAAAATGCCCGCAGGGCAGTCAAACCTCTTAAAGCAAAAACTCACCGCCGTCTAAGCGGAAAGTCCCGGCGCCACGCAGGGACCTCACGCTTGTTGGCAGTCCACTCAGGGCAATGGCCGGATCATGAGATCCTTGTAATAAGTCACGCTCTTGGGGTCGTGGCCTTGCAGGGCGATCGTGCCAGAACTTAATTTTCGGCCATTCATATTCTTAAGGCTCTTCGACGGATCCCAATCGGCGGGCTCGGTCCAATCCACGGTAGTCTTACCGTCAATCTGGATCATGATGCGTTTGCCTTCGACCTTGATGTAGTAATCGAACCAGACCTCGTCGGTGCTCGGCGCTTTATCCAAGACATCCTGCACAGCGTAGAGGCCGCCTGTTTTTTTGCGGTCGGTGTGCGTGGAATTGACTTGGCACTCGTAGCCCTTGCTCGGCCAGCCCTTGGGCTCGTAGGCGGTGTGGATATAAATTCCAGAGTTGGAGCCCTTGGTGGTTTTCACCTTGGCTTTAAACTCAAAGTTCTTGAACGAGGCGTTGCCATCGACGCCGTAAAAAAGATGCGCACGGCCCGTGCCTATTTTAAGCACGCCGTCTTCGACCGAGAAGGAGCCCGGACCTTCTTCGGTGGCTTTCCAGCCGGAGAGATCTTTGCCGTTAAACATGGAGGTCCAGGCACCGGCTTTATCGGCGGCCGAGGCGACCGAGACAAAGAAGGCGAAGACGGGGATTAAGAAAGCAAAACGTGTTTTCATCGCTGAATATCCTTTGGCGGCGTAACTCGCCATGTCGAGAACCGAGGGATGCAATCGTCAAAGCATAACTCCTACCGAGCCGCAGGGAAACGGAGCCGATTTTTTAATTCGCCCGAGAGATTGGCTGAGTCGAGCCAAGTGCGGGCAACGCTGGGGGCGTTGTCGACCCAGCGGGTGTAAGCGGCAGCGATAGCAGCTTCGCGGGCAGCAAGGTCGGCGAGAGTTTGCGCCCAGGCGAGCGCGGCGGCGGGGTCGCGTTGGGCAAGTTGCGGCGCGATCGAGACGGCGGCGACGGACTGGGTCGAGGCGGGAAGCGTAGTCACGAAATCACAAGCAGCCGTTGCGTCGGAGAGTACCCAATAAGAAAGCGCGCCCGTAAGCGCGGACGTAGCCGCGGGACCGACAATTTGCGTGCTGGCCCAAAGCGTGGCGGCGGCCGGGTCTATCTGCGCCCAAGCTGAGGCCAGACTGACTTGGGCAGCGGCGCGAGCGTTGACCGAGGGGAGTGATTGGGCCCAAGCAAGAGCATTGGCGGGTTCGCGAGCGAGCAACCCAGCAAGATGCGCCGCGGCGGCGTCTTGCCTCGGACCCGATGGCAGCGCGGCGACGTACTGCGCCGCGGCGGCGGGCGCGGTGGCAACCCAACTAGTGAGCACACTATTGAGTGCGAGCGCGGAAGCGGAGCCGGACGGCAGCTGCGCAATAAAATCGAGGGCTGCGGCAGGATTTTTCGCAGCGAGCGCGCGGGCTACTTCGAGCGCAGCGCGCGTTTGCGTGTCACCCGCAGGTAAAAGCGGGACGATGCCAACAGCGGCAGCAGGGTCGGTAACCGTGAGCTTCTGGACCGCCAGAAACAGCGTACGCTCAAGGGCTGGACCCATGAGGGAAGTTTGCGCGAGCTCAATGACCTGCAGCGGATCGGTGCGCGCAAGTTCGTGCAGTGCACTTTCCAGCGCGGGCGCACGTTCGACAGGCGGAAGCTGGCGAACCCAAGCGAGCGCGACGGGCGCATCGAGGCGGAGCCAGACACCAGCGAGAGCGCGCACGGCATTTTCGCGGGCGGGACCAGGCGGGACAAAAGCGAGCCGGGAGACGGCCATCGCGGGATTTGCGTGCGCAAAAGTGTCGAAGAAAACGTTGTAAATTGCGGCCTGTTCACGAGTCGTTGCAAGATCGCGCGCGAGCGCCAGGGCGCGCTCGGGGTCGCGACGATGTAACCCATCCAACAGCAAAAAAAGCGCGGTGTCGTAATCGGCTCCACGCGGTAGCGCGCGCATCGTAAGCAGCGCAGCCTCGAAATCACGTTCGAGCAGCGCCTGAAACGCCTGCCCCAAAGTACGGGCGCGAATCCGAGGGTCAGCCAGCTGAATGGCGGCAGCGAGCGAGGCATACTCGGCCGAGAGATCGGCGGGGTTAACAACAGCCATCGATCCCGGGGCGGAGTCCGGCCGTAGTGAGGCTGCGGACGGCGCGAACGGGCGCAGGATCAGCACCGCTACCGCTAACAATGCGGCGGCCATCAAGAGCGCAAAAATCCCGCGGCGATTCATCTTAGGACCGGCAGGTTTAAGGTAATTCGTAGACCTCGACGAGCGCGAGGCCCGTGGCGCCAGCGACACCGGTGACTTGCGCGGTGTAGGCACCGGGGGCCAGGGTCACGATCATGGCGGCATCAGCGCTGCCGGCCGCAAAAGCGAACGCGCCAGCTTGCGCGGAAGCCGAGGTAATCGCCGCAGCATCCGCCGAGGTACTCCAACCCGTATTCACGAAGACGGGCGTGTTGCCCGAGAAAAGCGTGAGCTGAGGACGCGCCAAGACCCCGGTGAGATTAAAAGCGGCGAGGGCTGGACCGGCGGCACGAATAAGGACGCGTTTTGGCAACGTGCCACCGATGATCAAGCCGGAGATAAGCGTTTCGCTGCCCGTGCCTGCGAGCGCACGGGTGGAAAGGTTAACGAGATTTTGGCCTGCCGTAGCGGAAGAGAGATCGTAAACTTCGATGAGGCCCACGCCGGCAGAGCCAGTCCCAGAGCTGATTTGCGCCGTATAACCGCCAGGGGTGAGTGTAGTTAGAATGGCAGAATCATTACTGCCGGCGGCAAAAGCAAAAGCGCCCGAGCTGCTGGCGGCGGCGGCGATCGCAGCCGAGTTGGCCGCGGTAGTCCAACCAGTGTTAGTTTCGATGGAGCCGGCACCGCGGAACAACTCAAGTTTCGGCGCGCTCAGCGAACCGCTCACGCCGAGGGCACCGAGCGTGGGCCCGGCCGCGCGAATCAGGACAAGTTTCGAAGCGGTGCCTGCAATGGTGAAACCAGCGATCGCAACATCAGGGAGATTGGCGGTGCGAACGCGGGAGGAGAGATTGGTGAGGCGACGCTCCTTGGTGGCGCCAGCGGTGAGACCGGCGCCCGTAATAAGTTGGACGGCGAGGTCATCGATGCGCCAGTTGGCGGTATTCACCCCAGCATTTCCGGAGCCGTTGCAACCATAGAGGCGGAAGGTAACGGATGTGGCGGTATCGCTGAGGACTGGGAGAAACGTAGGGGTGATGCGGCTCCAGACACTGTTGTTGGCTAGAGGACCGGTGGCGATAAGCGCGGGCTCAGCGGCGCCGTTAACCACGAAAAGGGCGTAAGCCTGTGGGCCGGTGGCGGTGCTGCGCGCGCCAAAACTGAGACCGGTGATGCAGAGTTGGCGAGCGGCGGCGGGCGTGAGGGTGAATTCAAAGAATGCAGAGCCGCCTTCGGCGAGGTTAAGCGAACCAACGCGGGCCGCAGCGCCGGCATTGGACGTACCAGACACACCCGTGTAACCACTGGAAACGGAGACCGTAGTGAGCGTCTGAGTAGTGCCGAAATTGTTGCGTTGGACGATGGTGCCGCCGGAGACATCAGCGGGTAGCCCGCTTGTCGCCGTAGCGGTCGTGAAATCCCACAGCACCGGATCCGGCGGGATAACCGTGATGTTGAGTTTGATCGCTGCGCTCGTGGTGGAGCCCAGAGAGTTAGTGATCACAACATCGTAGCTACCTGAATCGGCTGTGGTCGCCCCCGAGATTGAGAGGGTGGCGGTCGTGGCACTGGAGTTATCGGTGAGCGGGACGCCGGCTTTGCGCCATTGGTAAGTGAGCGGGGCGCTGCCACTGGCGACGACTGTCATAGTGGCGGTGGCGCCCGGAGCGGAAATTTGCGTGGCGGGCACACTCGTAACGGAGGGTGCGGCGGGAGTGACCTTGAGAGCAGCGACGGCACTCGTAATGGAGCCGACTGAGTTAGCAATAACGACGTCGTAATTAGCGATGTCAGCAGCTTGGGCGTTGGGGAGTGTGAGAGCAGCAGTGGTAGCGGTGGTGTTGCCGGTGAGGGCGACACCGGCTTTGCGCCATTGATAGGTCAGCGTGGGTGATCCGGCGGCAACCACAGCAAACGTGGCGGAAGAACCGGCGGGGACGGTGCGAGCGGACGGCGAGGTAACAATTGCGGGCGACAGGCCCGTGATTGTGAGCGACACCGCAACGCTGGTAGCGGACCCGAGCGAATTTTTTACTACGACAGAATAGTTTCCGGTTTCGGCGGCAGTAAGGGAAGAAAGTATGAGCGTCGCGGATTGGGCCGAGGGAAGAACCACGTCGTCGCGGGACCATTGATAGGTGAGTGTAGCATCCCCGGTCGCAGTAACGGAAAATGTCGCGGAACCGCCGAGGGCGGCGGTTTGCGCGGCGGGTTGGGTCGTGATCGAGGGCGAGCCGACCGGCGCAGCCCCTTCGATTTTTGCGCGAAGCGCGGTGGCAACCGAAGCCGGAAGATCGGTGAAGAAGGTGTATCCAGTATCGGTTTCTATCTGGCCCGCGGTGGTGATGTAGTTTTGCCACGGGGTGCTGCGTACGCCGGCAATATTGGGAATCTTGATCGCAATCACGCGCGTGGCGGAAGTGATGCGACTAACCGCGCTGCCAGTGCCGAGCGGAACCACGACCGCAATTTTCCACGTATAGCCGGCGATAGCGACGCCACTGGCGATGGTGGCGCCGGCGTATCCACTCGGGCCTGAAATGATTAAAACTTCATTACCCGCGGCGGCGATGGAGCGACACTCGCTCTCGAAATTAGCCCAGACGCCTTGGTTATTATCGGGCGCTTGAGCAATCATGTTGGTCATGAAAAACGTGGCCTCGTTATCTAAATCAGTGATCGTACGATCACCTGAGGGGCACATGTGGCCACGATCATAACCCGAGCCAGAATAGTCCGTCGTGAGAACTTGGTAAAAACCAGCAGGCAAGGTGGTGTCTTGAAAAAAATTCGCTGAACGACCCGAGGTGCCGATATCGGCGGTCGTGAGGTTCCAACTAACCCAGTTAGGCTCACGCGTAGTGTTGTTGTAAGAGAGCGCGTACTGGGGCCGAGCAATGAGGTAGTTGGTCGTAGCCGTGGCGACAGAGGTTGCGCCGCTAGGATTGCCGAGTTGGCTTTGCAGTGTCGTGCCAATGGTGGCGCGGGCCGCGGCGGCAAGCTGTAGAACGGCCAAGACGCACCAGACCAAGCGGCGGGTAGATGTCATGTGCTCAAGCTGCCGCAAGCTAAGCGGGGAAAGCAACAGTGACGCGAGTTTTCACCTTTATACCGGGCGAGCGCGTGTCAGTGTGACCCGAGATGAAAACCCCATTCATGCTACTCGCTTTCTTTGGGCTAGTCGTAGGCATACGCGGCGCCGAAACGCCGAGCCCGCGCCTCAATATCTTGTTTGTGTTTGCCGATGATTGGGGCCGCTACGCTGGAGCGTACCGCGGACTCGATAGCCGACCTACCATCAACGATGTGATCCAAACTCCCCACGTAGACCGCGTCGCAAAAGAAGGTGTCGTGTTCAAAAATGCCTTCGTTAACGCCCCGAGTTGCACCCCGTGTCGGAGTTCGTTGCTTTCCGGCCGGCATTTTTTTCAGACGGGCCGAGGCGCAATTTTACAAGGTGCTGTGTGGGACACCACGATCCCCACGTTTCCGCTCATACTGCGTGACCACGGTTATCACATCGGCAAAAGCCACAAAGTCTGGAGCCCCGGCACCCCCGTCGACGCTGGCTTTGGCGGACAGGCCTACGCGTACCAACGCGCCGGCGTCGGTTCGAATAATTTTTCAGATAACGTAACCGCCGATATCGCACGTGGCGCTTCATGGTCCGAGGCCCGCGCCAAAATTCTCGCCGAAGTGCGCGGAAATTTTAGCGACTTTCTCGCCGCGCGTAAACCCGGCCAACCCTGGCTTTACTGGATGGGCACAACCACCACGCATCGCACCTGGGTCAAAGGCAGCGGTAAAAAACTCTGGGGGATCGACCCCGATCAACTCAAAGGAAAGTTACCCAGCTTTCTGCCGGATGTGCCCGAAGTCCGCGAAGACGTCGCCGATTATCTCGGCGAATGTCAGGCTGTGGACGCCTACGTGGGAGCGTTGCTGCAAAGTCTTGAGGAGGCCGGCGAACTCGAGCGCACCGTAATTGTCCTCAGCGGCGATCACGGCATGCCCGGGATGCCACGCGGCAAATGCAACCTCAACGACTTCGGCACGGCGGTGCCGTTAATCGTGCGTTACCCCGGAACGAAACCCGGCCGCGTGATCGAAGATCTGGTGCGCCTGCCAGACCTCATGCCAACGTTTTTAGAAATTGGTCGGGTGACTCCGCCGCAGGGATTGTACGGCGTGAGCTTGTTACCGCTGTTACAGTCCGACCAGCACGGCTACGTGGATGCGAGTCGCGATACGATCATCGCCGGCCGCGAACGCCACGTTGGCGTGGCCCGAGAGGGTAACCTACCCTACCCGATGCGCTCAATTCGCACACGGGATTTTCTTTATATCCGCAATTTTGCGCCCGACCGCTGGCCGATGGGCGCTCCGCTGCAAGCCAAGGCCATCAAACCCGATCTCGCCCTCATTGACGAGAATACGCGCGCCGCATTTCCCGATATGGACGCCAGCCCTACCAAAACATGGCTGATCGCGCATGGCGCTGCGCCAGAATGGCAAAAATACTACGAACTCGCCTTCGCGAAACGACCCGCGGAAGAACTCTACGAACTAAAAAGCGATCCCGATCAGGTAAAAAATCTCGCGAACGATCCGGCCTTTTCCGAGCAACGACGGGCGCTCTCCGAGCGGTTGATGGCCACGCTGCAGACGGCGGGCGATCCACGCGTAATCGGTGACGGCACCACGTTCGACCGCAGCCCCTTTAATGATCCCGAGGATGTCGGCTCGCCGAAAACAGGCAAAGCGGAAAAAAATAAAAAACTTTAAAGCGTACGAAAAACCTGAGGCTTAAGCGGCTGTAAGGCAGCGCTCATAGAATTGCATCGTCCTCAATGAGAGCTGCTCCGCTACCGCGATTGAGACTGATGAGTTCGACCGCATAAGTGACGACCCTGGATTAAAGCACCGTGCAGCGCCCGCGATTCTGTGCTCTCAAGGCGCGGAGTTCGCGACATTTAATTGGAGTAAATCCCAACGATTACCGAAACAATCCTGGAAGACTGCGACCGTCCCGTAGGGCTCGGAACGCGGTGTTTCGAGAAACTCCACGCCCCGTGCACGAAACGCGGCGTAATCGCGGTGAAAATCATCGGTGTGTAAAAATAGAAAAACTCGGCCACCCGATTGATGACCGACGGCGGCCAACTCGAGCGCATTTTTAGCCTTCGCGAGCAGTAAACAAGTGCCGCCATGGGTCGCGCTAGGCGGTGTTACGAGCACCCAGCGTTTGCTCGGGGCCAGCAGCGTATCTTCCACAAGCCGGAAGCCTAGGGTGGCGGTGTAGTAAGCAATCGCCTCATCGTAATCACGCACCAGCAACGAAACGTAACCGATCCGCTGATTCATAAAAAATATGCAGCCTTACGACAAGTTTACGATGAATACCTCAGCTCGATTTGCGGTCGCGGCGTTTCCACAGCCAAACAGCTGTAACGAGCAGCACTACGATCAAGAGCGTACCCCAAAGCGTGAAGGTGTGAGTGCGCTTCAGCGCATGTTCCAATTGCGCGAAATCGTCCGCAAATTTTAACCACAACCAGTGGCCCAGCCACACAAAAACCGGCACACTTACCACCGCAGCCAGTCCGTCCATCAGTAGGAATTTAACTAACGATACCTTCAGGGAACCGGCGCTGAAAAAAATCGGTGCCCGCAGGCCCGGCAAAAATCGGCCGAGGAACAGACCTGTGGTCCCGTGTTTGGCGAATAGTTCTTCGACGCGCGCTTGTTTAGCGGGGGGGAAAATCCGCTGAAACCAGGGGGTACCGAGCAAACGAGTCCCGTAGCGTTGACCGGCAAAAAAAATCATCGTGTCGCCCAACAGCACGCCCGCGTACATAAAAACACTGATTTTTATCCAAGAATGACCGTCGATCACACCCAACATGCCCGCGGCAATAAGCACAATGTCTTCAGGCATGGGTAAGCCTAATCCACACAATAAGAGCAGGATGAACGGGCCCCACAAAGAAAGCGGCGTGCCCTGAAAATACTCGAGTAGATGTTCAAGCATGGGTTGGACTCAGCGGCCGGAAAGCGCCACTCGCAAGGGGAGTTCAGGGAAAACGAGGTTCATCACCAGAGTCACTGCTGCCAACAAACAGCCGCGCCGTATCCTGCCAAGGGTTTTGTGGCCGTTGTTGGCGAGATGTCACTTGAGCGCCATTTTTCGCGTGCGCGCGAAGGCGCGCTCGCGCAGAACTGCCGTTCCCTTGAAATCACCCGCCCACACCCGTGCCGTCGGGCAACTCATCGCGGCTGCGCTTTGCTGGAGCCTTGGAGGGCTCTTGATCAAAGCCATTGCGTGGCCACCGCTCGCCGTCGCAGGCGGACGCGGGTTAATCGCGGCGCTATTCATCGCCGCGATCAGCCGTAATCTAAAGTTTCATTTTTCCCGCCCCCAAGTGCTCGGTGCGCTCGGCTACGCAGCGTGCACGGTCACCTTTTGCGCAGCCACCAAACTCACGACCGCAGCCAACGCCATTCTTCTACAATACACCGCGCCTGTATGGATCGCGCTGTTTAGCGCGACGCTGCTAGGGGAGCGCACCACTCGAGCCGATTGGCTCACGGTTATCGCCGTCCTCGCAGGCATGGGCTTATTTTTCTCCGATAACCTCGAATTTTCAGGTCTCCTTGGCAACATCCTCGGCGCCGTGAGCGGGCTGTGTTTCGCGGGCATGACTCTCGCGCTGCGTTACCAAAAAGACGGCTCGCCCGTCGAATCTATCATTTTGGGCAACCTCCTCGCGTTTTTTATTGGGCTACCCTGGATCATCGGCGCACCTAATCTTTCTTCGAGCGGCTGGGGCGCATTGGTGCTACTGGGCTCGCTGCAACTAGGCGTGTCGTACGTGCTGTACGCGCGCGCCATCCGGCATGTAACCGCCCTCGAAGCGGTGCTGATTCCGGTGATCGAGCCGTTACTCAACCCACTTTGGGTGCTGCTTGCCCTCGGCGAACGCCCCACGCCCAAGGCGCTGATCGGTGGCACGGTCGTACTCGGAGCCATCACCCTACGCGGAATCTATAACCTGCGTAACCTCCGGACAAAAAACTGAGTAAACCTAGATCCCACCTCGTCGCGATGCGCCTGCGTCACATTTTCGTTTTTTTCACAATGTCCGCCGCCCTCCATGCCGCCACTTCGCCTGACACGGTCATACTGCTCCACGGCCTAGGCATGGGGGGCTGGGCGATGAGTCGAATCGAACAAAAACTCGCCGGCGAGGGCTACCGTGTCGTCAACCTCACTTGCCCCTCGCGAACTATTCCGGTAGAGACACTCGCTCGCGAGTGGCTCCCGGCGCAACTCACCGCACATGATGTCGCAGCCGCGCCACGTCTCCACTTTGTCACGCACTCAATGGGCGGCATCGTGGTGCGCGCTTGGCACGACGATCTTCGCCAGCGCGGCATCGCAATACCGGCTAACCTTGGCCGCACCGTCATGCTCGCGCCGCCCAATCAAGGCACCGTGGTCGCCGAAAAACTCGCAGGTTTTTTGCCATTCCAATGGTTCACCGGCGTCAACGGCCATCGTCTTGGCACAGCAACCGACAGCCTCCCGATTAGCCTTGGTCCTTGGCCTGCCAACGCCGGAGAACTTGGCATTCTCGCCGGAGACCGTTGGTTTAATCCGTTGTTTATTTTTTGGTTCGACGGCCCCAACGACGGCACTGTCGCCGTCACGCACACGCACCTTGCAGGCGAGCGCGCGCACCGAGTCCTACCCTACTCGCACACCTGGCTACAATGGCGCGAAACGACCCTCGATTTTGTTAGCAAATTCCTACGCACAGGTACTTTTGATAGCCCTTAGTGACACAGGTGCGACCACCCATGGGCACTTACCTTGCTGGCGGCTTCAATTGTATCAGAACGTTGGCCGCCGTGATCAGCCCGCCCCCCACCAGCAACGTCCACGTGGCGATTTCATTAGGATAATAGATCGCGGCCCAGGTTGAAAAAATCGCCGGTAAAAACAACGCCATCAAAGCGCCAAACACCGGCTCTACGCAATAAATCAACCCCGCCTCCGTCGCGGTAATTTTTGGCTGCCAAGCGTTCATGAGTCCGAACGACCCCAGCGTACACAACAACGTCAGCATTACCGTAAACACGAGCCAAGCCGGCGATGTCCAGGGCACCACAAGCGCCGCCACATTAGGCGCCACCCCGATTGCCAACCCTGCAAACACCAGCGCCTGAGTCGCAAAAATCACCAGGGTCAGCTCAAACGCCCGGTTCCCCGCATACTCCTTTTTATCTAGCCACAAAATCTGCCCCATAAAAAACACCGACGACACCAACGTCTCCCATTCCCCACGGCCAAACCGCAGTTGCCGCCAATCAAAATTCCCTAAAATCGCCACGCCCGCCAGCACCAGCGCGCAACTCAACCACACGGCCGAACCCGGATTCCGCCGCGCCCGCACTGCGACAAAAATCGGAATTAAAATCGCGTAAAATTGGGTGAGAAACGCCGACGTGCTGGCCGCGGTAAACTGCATACCATCATTTTGAAATAGCATTCCTGCTGCCGCAAATAACCCAATCACCACTCCTTGTTTTAACTCACCCCGCTGCACCCCGAGCCACGCGCGCGGCCTCAGCGCGATCAACACCAACAAAGCCAAAAAAAAGCGGGGCGCTACCGTATAAACCGTAGAAAACCACGACCCAGCCTCGGGCACTAATTTATCGTGCAGCAACAAAATGCTCTTGATCAGCGGAAAGCTCAGCCCCCAGAAAAAATTCGCGACCAACAACATGAGCAACGCCCGGGTTCGTTGCGGATGAGTAAAATCAGGGGGCATGGCAGCGAAAAAATTCGATTACGTTATTCAAAGTTTGCCACGGTGCCGGCCCTCCACAACCCCGCCAAGCCAATTGCCCAGCGCGGCCCAGAAATCACGTTTTATATTTTCATAAACTATTGGATTATAGTGTTCTAAATTTACTATTGTTAGGATCCCGACCAGACTTCAGCTACCCACCGTTTCATGAAATTACCTACGCTACTTCTCCTAGGTTCGCTCGCAGTAAACGCCGTCGTCATCTCGCTCTACATCAATCAAAGATTAGCTACCGCACACGTGGTGCCCAGCGATATATCGGTCGCATATTCCAAATCCAACCCGGCCCAAATCTCGCCCGAGGCTCCGGCCGCAGCGCAGACCGCCTTGCTGACCCAAGCCTGGACTCAACTCCAATCAGGCGACCTCAACACCCTGATCTTGCGTCTCAAAGCCGCCGGATTTTCCCCTTCAATGATTCGAGCCATCGTCTTCGCCCAAGTGAACGAACAATTTTCCGCACGACGCAAAGAACTTCTCTCAGGCCAAGAGGAGCAGCCGTTTTGGAAAAACTCCCGTAGCCTGTTCATGGACCCTAAGACCGTGAGCGCCCTTCGCGACCTTGGCAAAGAACAGACCGCCCTCATGAAATCTCTTCTCGGGCCCGAGGGCGCGCCCGGCTACGAGGAGATCAATGCCTGGCAACGCCGCCAATTCGGCAACCTCCCCGTCGAAAAACTCACCCAGCTCCAAAGCATCAACTCCGACTACGCGGAGCTGCAACAAGAGATCTACGCCAAAGCCAACGGTGTCATGCTCCCCGAGGACCGCGAAAAACTTGCGTTCCTCGAAAAAGAAAAACTCAACGACATAGCCAAGACCCTCAACCCGCAAGAACTCGAAGAGTTCCAACTCCGCACCAGCACGACCGCTAACCAACTCCGCTCCCAGCTCACCACCTTCAACGCCACCGAAGCTGAATTTCGCGCCCTTTATAAAGCCAGCGCTACGGTCGAAGAAAAATACGGCAGCAATAACGGCTTCCGTAATCCCGCCGATTATCAAGCCCGCCAAGCCGCCTTTCTGGCCGCGGCTCAAAGTGCACTCTCCCCAGAGCGCTTCGCCGACTACAAACAAGCCACCGACCCCCAATACCAACAAATCAATCGCCTGGTCACCCGCCTCGAACTGCCTATCTCCACTTCGCAACAGGTCGTCACGCTGCAGCAAGACATCCAGAGCCGCGCCCGCGCCATCCAAAACAACCGCGAACTAACCGGCGCTGACCGCGCGACCCAACTCGAAGCCCTCCAAGCCGAGGCCACCGTCAAACTATCTACCACCCTGACCCCCCGCGGCCTCACCGCTTACAAGGAAAATGGCGGCTTTTGGATCGAAAATCTTAAACCCCGCCCCATGCCCGCCGCCCCAGCAAGCGGTGGCTCCAGCGCGACCCAACCCGCAACCCGTCTGCCGGGCGGTTAAAATTCCGCCGCCGATTGGTTACAATTTACCGACATCAGCACTACCTCGCGCCCGCGGCTCGACAAGCCTCGCGCCCGCCGCCACTCCTCTAGGCGCATGGCCAAAGCCAACCCCGAGCGCCTTTCTAAAAAAAACTACGAGGTCCGCGTCGCCGACGCCCGCGCCGCCCTCGTGCACATGCAGGTGCAGCTGAAAAACGCGCCCTTCCCCGTCCTGATCGTAGTCGCGGGGGTCGACGCCTCCGGCAAGGGCGAAGTCGTCAATACCCTAAACGCCTGGCTCGACCCCCGCGGCGTCGAAACCTTCGCCTTCCATGAGCCCACGGACGAAGAGCGTGAACGCCCAGCCATGTGGCGTTACTGGCGCTGCCTCCCACCTTACAGCCGCATCGGCATCTACGCCGGCGGCTGGCACACCGAAGCCCTCCGCGAAGACCCCCGCAGCCCACGCGACCTCGCCGAATTCGACACCGCGCTCCGCCGCATCGCCCGCTTCGAAGACCAGCTCACCGCCGACGGAGCCCTCATCATTAAAATCTGGCTTCACCTCACTAAAGATGGGCAACGCGCGCGCCTCCAAGAACTCGAAAAAGACGAACGCACCGCTTGGCGCGTCTCCGCCGAAGACTGGAAAAGCCACCGCGATTACGACCGCCTCGCTCGCCTCTCAGACACCATGCGCCGCGCCACCCAACGCCCCGGCGCCCCTTGGCACGTCATCGAAGCCGCCGATCCGCGTGCGCGCAATCTCGAGGTCGCCGACCGCGTCCTCACCCGCTTTCGCACCCACTTCCGCACGCACAAGACGCGACCAGCCACCACGAAACCCCGCCGTACCACCCCGCTGCGCGCCGCCGGCCTCCGCCGACTACTTTCCCTACCCCTCGACCAACACATCGCCCCCAAAGGCTACGAAGAAAAACGTGATAAATGGCTCGGTAAACTTAATCGTATAGTCCGCACCGCCTCCCAGGCTCGACGCTCCATCGTTTGGGTCTTCGAAGGCTGGGACGCCTCCGGCAAAGGCGGCGCCATCCGCCGTCTCACCGATGCCATTGATGCGCGTGACTCCCGCGTCATTCCCATCGCCAAACCCACCGACGAAGAAAAATCCCATCCGTATCTATGGCGTTTCTGGCGCCACGTGCCCCGCGCGGGCATGGCGACCATTTACGACCGCTCCTGGTACGGCCGCGTCCTGGTCGAGCGCCTCGAAGGCTTTGCCCGCGAGGAAGAATGGCGCCGCGCCTACTCGGAGATCAACGAATTCGAACGGGAACTGGTCGAACACGGCGTCATCGTCATCAAGTTCTGGCTCCACATCAGCAAAGACGAACAACTCCGCCGCTTCCGAAATCGTGAAGAGACCGATTACAAGCGCCACAAAATCAACGCCGAAGACTGGCGCAACCGCCGTAAATGGGCCGCGTACGAAACCGCCATCGGCGATATGATTGCCCTCACGCAAACCCGCTTCGCCCCCTGGCACCTCATCCCCGCCAACAACAAACGCTTCTCCCGGCTCGAGATTATCAAGACCTCCTGCAAACAGATCGAAGCCGCTCTCGAAGAAAAATCCTGAGCTTTCTCCCACAAGGCCCCAGAATCCTGGCGCGGCCTTGAAACCGGCGTTGCGACGGCGGCCCCGTCCGACCAACCTTCACACATGCATCCCCGCCCCGTTTGCTCTGCGTTGCTTATTGCTGCCCTAGTTTTAAGCTCAGCTACCCGAGCTGATGTGCCATGGCTACCCGCCGGTCTGCCGCCCGCGCCCACCACTGGTCCCGCCCTTTGCCCCGGCGCGTTTATCTCGCCCGCTCAAGGCGCGACCATCCTCGAGGCCGCCCTTGCCCAATTCCCCGATCGCGTCGCGTGGGACACCTACGCCACCCACCTCCGTACGCGTATTCAAACCGCCGCCGGCCTCACCCCATGGCCTCGGCGCACCCCACTCAATCCCATCATTCGCAATCAACGCACCCACGATGGCTACACCGTCGAAAACGTCGCCTTCGAATCTGCCCCCGGACTGTTCGTCACCGGCAATCTTTATCGCCCCACTGATCTCACGGGTAAACACCCCGTGGTTCTCACCACTCACGGACACGCCCGCGCGGTCGCTACGCCCGCCGATTACGACACGCACGCGCGCTTCGCGCCCCACGTGCAGACCCGCTGCGCCCAACTTGCCCGCATGGGCGCAATCGTGTTCGCAATCGACATGTTTGCATACGGCGAGGGCATCCAGCTTTACGGTCAAGACGCACACCGCGACCCGCGCGCGATCACGATCCATCTTTGGAACGGCATCCGCGGACTCGATTTTCTACTCGGACTCCCAGGCGCCGATGCCAAACGCGTCGGCGTCACCGGCGAATCCGGCGGCGGCACCCAGACGTTTCTACTCACCGCGCTCGACCCACGCGTGACCGTGAGCGCGCCTGTTGTGATGGTGTCGGCGCATTTCTTCGGGGGCTGTCCCTGCGAGAGCGGCCGACCCATCCACCGAGGCACCGATTATTTTGCCAGCAACGCCATGATTGCTGCGCTCGCCGCCCCTCGCCCGCAACTACTCGTCTCCGACGGCAAAGACTGGACGCTCAACACCCCGCGCGTCGAATTCCCCTTTCTCCAAAAAATCTACGGCTATTACGGCGCCGCTGATCGCACCGCCAACGTTCACTTGCCCGACGAAGGCCACGATTACGGTCCGTCGAAACGCGCCGCCGTTTATCGCTTTTTCGCCGCGAAACTCGGCCTCAATCTCGCGGCGGCAACCGACCCGAGCGGTCAGATCGATGAATCGCACGCCACGATTGAGCGAGCGGCGGCCTTGCGGGTTTTTACCGCCGATTTTCCTGTGCCGCCTCATGCGCTGCACGACGCTAGTGCCATAGAGCGCGCTCTCGTCAAATTACAGCAACCCTAGCGGTCCAGCGGGCCCGAAATCGAAACAGTCGGGCACAAAAAAACCGCCGCGAGCGAACTCGTGGCGGTTGATAAAACGTTGTGTCCTAAAATTAGGAGACGTGCTTCGAGACGAGCTTGGTCATCTCGAACATGCTGACCTTGCCCTTGCCACCGAAGACAACCTTCAGCGCGGCATCGGCGTTGATCTGCTTCTTGTCCTTCTTGTCCTGGAGACCGTTCTTCTTGATGTA
>CANHAH010000046.1 GCA_947458705.1 Opitutia bacterium
AGATCGTAGGCTGCGGCGGCGCGGAGAGATGCGCCCGTGAGAGCGAGGGCGAGCGTGGCGAGGAGGGAGCGGAGCATGGCGGGGTAGGGTTTAGGCGGGTGGAGCCCCGCCATTTTTTGGGGTTGTTAATAGGCGCCTTTGATCGCGAAGGTCCAGGATTGGCCGACGGTCTCGTTGCGGGTGATGGCGGTGGGCCCGGTGATAAATTTCTGCATGTTGATGTAGGGCGTATCGAGCAGGTTGCGCACGCTGATCGAGAGGCTGTAGGTCTGGTTTAGGCGCCAGCTGCCGCCGGCGTCGAGGTTGGTGCGGTGGCGACGATAGGTGGTGCCGGCGAGGTTCGTGTTAACATCATCCGACCAGTTCCAATTGCCGTAGATATTGAGTTTATTGAGCGTGTAATTGAGGCCGCCGCTGGCGAGGTGAGGGGTAAGGTTAGCGCGGGGGACTTCAGCGTAGAGTCGCGTGTAGCTGCCGCGGATGGAGAGGCGTTTAAAAAGGGCGCCGAGGAAGCCGAGGCTCTGGTTGTACTCGAGTTCCATGCTGCGGATCTTGATGCGATCGTTGCCGTTTTCGGTGGTGATGAATTCGTAGCCTTGGAGCTCGTCGTCACCGGTGTAACCGAATTCTTGGGCGCTCAAGCGATCGGTGATGAAGAGGTTTTTCACGCTACGCTCGGTGAAGGTGGCGGCGAGTTGGCCGATGGGTTCGAAGTAGTAGGCAACACGGGCGGCGTAGTTGTCGGATAATTCCGGCTTCAGCCGTGGATTGGGCGTGGTGACGGTGAGGGCTGTGTCGTTGATGGTCCACACGCCGGCGAGGTTGACGTAGGAAGGACGGCGGATGGTCGAGCTGTAGCCGAAGTGAAGGTCGAGGTTGCGTGCGAGGTTGTATTTGAGGGAGGCGCTCGGAAAAAAGTTGTGGTAAATGCCGGTCCGGGAGACGCGGGGCTGGGAGAGGAATTGGTAGTTGATGCCGGGGATGGTGGTGGCGACGCCGGCGGCGCTGACGGGGAAGCCGGCGGCGCGGACCTCGGCGGGCGTGCGGGTGTCGGCTTCATTGGCTTCGGTGGTGGTTTCTTCCCAGCGCAAACCGGCGCGGGCGGTGACGTTTTTGATTTTGGCGGTGCCCATGAAGAAACCGGCGTCGATTCGCTCGTAGTAGCGGCGGCGGCGGGCGACGTAGGATTGGTAGTAGTTGTCGTCGTTGGTGCCCCAGCTTTGGCGGAAGGCGGCGGGATTATTTTTGTAGAGATCGCCGATGGCGCGCAGGTTGGGCATGAAGACGCTGGCGCCGGAGAGGGAGGTGGCGCTGCCGTCGTTCATGGCTAGGGAGTATTCCCAAGGTGAACGGTAGGCATCCCATGCGCCACGGGCCGGGATTACTCCGCCGGGAGCGTAGTCGTAGCGTTTGGCGAGTTGGTCGTCTTCAAATTTTTGGATCTGTTGGCGGGTTTTGAGACCGCTCTTCCAGATGACGGGGAGCCATTTGGCGGTTTTTAGGGTACCGATGACTTCGCCGCTGAACAGCACGGTGCGGCCGAAACGGCCGTCATTGGCGGTTAAGGTCGGGTTGGTGTAACTGGAGCCGAGGGCGATGTCGGGGCCGGCGATTTGGGTGAATTTCCAATCACTGGAAAGTAGCGAGGAGCGCGAGGCGCGATAGGTGATGCCGCTGGCAGTAGGGGAGTTGGTGTCGCGGATCGATTGGTGGCGACCCATGGGATCGTACCAACTGGTGGAATCGGAGTAGGCGCCTTTAGCTTCGAGTTCGAAAGGTCCGCGTTTGAAAAGAGCGCGTGGGATCAGGGTGAAGGTCTCGCCCATTTTAGAGACCGCGACCGGATTGACTTGTACGGTGCCGGAGGCGGCGGAGGTGAAGTTGAGTAGGGGATTGTCGCCGACGACTTGGCTGCGGGCACCGGTGCTGGAGTTGAAGATGACCGTGCGCTGGGGTGTCCACAGATCGGCGTAGTTGTAGATGGTGACCAAGCCGACATCGAGGTAAGGGTTGATGCGATAATCGGTGGTGAGGGTGGTGGCGAAACGCTTGTTGAAGCGGGGTGCCCACTGGAAGTTGAGCGTGGTGGGGACGAGCGGACGCGTGTCGGTACTGGTGACCGCGGTGCTGTAGGCTGAGGAAGTGATGAGGGCTTCTTGGTAGACGTTGGACTCACTGATATTGAGCACGACACCTAGTTTTTTATCCAGGAAACGATCGGAGTACTCGAAGATCCCGCCGGGGCGAATTTTGTAGTTGGTGCGGTCCTCGTCGGGCCCGAGGGAGCGACCGGTTTTCATGGCCTCAGAGTGGGCCTCGACGTTCGCCTGCCAGGAGACGCGGCGGCCGACCCGGTCGAAGGCGCGTTTGGTGCGCAGGTTGATGGTGCCGGCAGGGGCGTTGGCATCGACATCGGCGCTGATGGTCTTGTTGACCTCGATCGATTCCATCGAGTTGAGGGAGGCCATTTCCATGGTGAAGGAGCGAGCGGCGCCGGAGCCGGAGTTGTTGGCGTCGGTGCTGGCGAGGGCGATGCCGTCCATGGTGACGGAAGTGTATTCGGAGCCGAGGCCGCCGAGGCGCACGGTACGGACCTCGCCGTAGAAAAGGTCGAGTTCGACGCCGGGGAGGTGTTTAAGGAATTCGCCGACGTTACCCTCGGCATTGTCGCCAAACGCATCGGAGGCGACGGTGTTCGTAATGTTCATGGAATTACGCTGGTCCATGATGGCTTTGGCGTTGCCCTCGCGTTCGGAGGCGACGGTGAACGCGGCGAGCTTAACGGTGCCGTCAGCTGCGGTGGTGGCGTCCTGGAGGGTACTGATGAGCTCGATATTTTTTGTGGTGGTGGTTCCGGCGGCGATTTCGACCGGGGTGGTGACCGTGCGGTAGCCCGTGTAAGTGACGACCAGCGTGAGGCGGCCGGCGGGCAGGGCGCTGAAGGAGAAAAACCCCTCAGCTTCGGAGACCGTGCTAGCGCCGTTCTCGAGCAAGCGGATCTGGGCGTTGCGGACGTATTCGCCGGTGGCTGGGTTCAAAACGCGGCCGGAGAGGTTACCGGCGGCGCTGGCCGTTTGGGCCGATAGCAAGCAATTCGAAATGAGGCACAGAAGCGCGGTGAACGCGCAGCGGAAGGATAGACGCGGCATGGGTTTGGGAGTATCAGAGGCGAGTAAGATCTAAAACCACTGAGGGGGGTAGGGTGGCTTGAGCTGTCAGCAGAAAGCTACGGCGAGTTGAGCAAGTACGCTTCGAGTGGTTTTGCAATCGCGCAGGTGGTCGTGATGGCGATACCGCAGGGTGCAACGAGTCGATTGCCGTCCCCTTGGGGGCATCGCGAGGACCCAGTCAAGAAGGAGCAGGCCCGGCGGAGCGCTGCATGGTGGCGGGGTGGCGGGATCAGACGGTGTCAGGGATCGCGTAAGTGGGGCGCTGGGGTTCGCGCAGGAGTTGGCGGGCGCGGGCGAGGGCGAGGGCGGAACCGGCGGCAGTGATGTCGTCGCCGGAGCGGTCGATTTCCAGCCAAGGGCCGAGCGCCATGGGTTGGGCGGCGAGGTCCACGCCATGCACGCCGAGATGGGTTTGCAGGGACTGCGCGGCGGCTGCGGCAGCGGGGAAGGAGGCGAGCGCAGTGGCGACAGCGGCAGGGACGGCGGGCGTGCCGACGCGCAGGGAAATATTACCGTAGTGGCAGATGCCGGCGGAGGCGTGGCCGGTGGCGGCGGAAGCAGCGAGATCAGCGGAGCGGCGGCTGCGGACCGCGTCGAGGAAGTTGGTCATGTGAGCGACCACGCCACCATCGCCAGGGAAATTTTTGATGAGTTTACCCTGTGGATCTTTGGCGGTGCAGCCGATGAGACCGGCGAGGGTGCCGCCCTCGCAATGCGCGATGAGGCCGACGCGGAGTCCACCGGCTTGATCCATGAAGTTGACCCCGGGTTTGGCGGGGAGGCCGCGTTGTTCGAAGATGACGGGCGCGCCGGGGAAATCGTAGACGGCGAGTTGGGTGTTCGGTGTCTCGGCGGCATCGTCGTGGACGTAGCGGCCGCCGAGGCCAAGGACGCGGCGGGGTGGGCCGTCGGCGCGCACCATACGTCGGGCGACATCAAGGAGGTGGACGCCATTGTTGCCGAGATCGCCGTTGCCGGTGGCCCAAGACCAGTGCCAATCGTAGTGGAGGCCCTCGCGGTTGAGCGGGGTGACGGGTGCGGGGCCGCACCAGGTGTCGTAGTCGACGGCGGTGGGATACCACAGGGCGCGGCGGGCGACAGCGTCGCGTTTGCCGTAATAAACGGCGTGGACGTGCTGAAGTTTGCCGAGACCGCCTGAGTGGAGGAACTCGATGCCGGCGGCGAGGCCGGACTCAGAGCGATATTGGGTACCGACCTGAACGATGCGGTTGTATTTCGCGGCGGCGGCGACCATCTGGCGGCCTTCCCAGACGGTGTGGCTCATCGGCTTTTCAACGTAGACGTCTTTGCCGGCCTGACAGGCCCAGACGGTGAGGAGGGCATGCCAGTGGTTGGGCGTGACGATGAGGACGGCGTCGACGTCGGCGCGGGCGAGGAGCGTGCGTGCATCGGGCGTGGTGAAAGGGGCGGGGCCGGTGCCGGCAAGGAGCGCGGCAACCTTGGCCAGCTGGGCGGGGTCGACGTCACAGAGGGCGACTACGCGGGCATCGCTGCGCTTGAGAATTTGTTGGACGTGGGCTGTACCTTTGGCCCCGCAGCCGATGAGGCCGAGGCGAATCGCGCCGTTGGTGCCGACAGGTGCGGCCCAGACGGACGGACGCAGGCTGGCGGCGGTGAGGCCGGCGGTGGCGGCGATGGCGGAGTGACGAAGGAAGGTGCGGCGGCTGAATGGGGACATGGGCGAGCGGTAGGGGACTTATGCAGCGAAATGAGAAAAAAAGGGGGCGGGAATCAGGCGGTTGGGTAGGTGTAGCCTTTGCGGTAGTCGCGGCGGAGGAGTTGGTTGGCCGCTTCGTCGTTAAGGCAACGTTCGTGGGCACCGTCCCAGTCAAGGCTGCGACCGAGTTTCAACGAAACCATGCCGAGGAGCGCTAGGTTGGTGGAGAGGTGAATGTCTTCAATGTCGGCTACGGGGCGCGTGCCGGTGCGGATGGCGCGCAGGAAATCCGCCCAGAGCTCTTGGATATTTTGCGAGTCAGGCTGGCGAAGCTGTGCGCGTTCGGCGATGGGCGGGGCTTTGCTGTCGTTAGGATAAAATGTCCAACCTTGCTGCCAGCCCATGTGGAAAATTCCTTTGGTGCCGTAGAAATAGCAGCCGACGTTTTCGCCTTTATCGGTGTTGTTAGCGCCGAAGCGGCGGTGCTCCCACTGGACGTTAAATTTATCGAAACTGTAGGTGGCGAGTTGATGGTCAGGGGCGTCGGTGGTTTGCTCTTGGGCGTTGAGGATGGGTGCGCCGGCGATGGGGCGGCCGCCGCTGGAGAAGATGCGTTTCGGATATTTTTCACCGGTGACCCAGAGGACTTGGTCCAGCCAGTGGATACCCCAATCACCGAGGGTGCCATTAGCATAGTCGAGGTAGTTGCGGAAGCCACGTGGGTGGATGCCACGATTGCCGGCGCCTTTAGTGGTATCGCGCGGATCGCCGCCGTTAAACGGCCGGAGCGGAGCTGGGCCACACCACATATCCCAATCGAGTTCCGGCGGCACGGCGACAGTGGGTAACGGTTTTTCCGGGCCGCTACCGCCGTAGTTCACGAAGCAACGCACCATACCGATTTCACCGAGTTTTCCGGAGCGGATAAAGTCACGCCCGCTGATGTTGTGCGGGGAAATGCGGCGATGCGTGCCGACTTGAACGACGCGGCCGGTGGCCCGGGCGGCGTTTACCATGGCGCGGCCTTCCATGACGGTGTGGCCGATAGGTTTTTCGACGTAGACGTGCGCGCCGGCTTTCACGGCGGCGATCATGGGCAGCGCGTGCCAATGGTCGGGCGTGCCGATGATGGCGATGTCGGGCTTGGTCGCGGCGAGACACTCGCGGTAATCTTTAAATAACTTTGGCGTGCTGCCCGAGCCCGCGGCGCCGTTTTTCAACGTCAGTTCAAACTGGCGCGAATCGACGTCGCACAGCGCGACTAGTTCGCACGCACCGCTGGCGAGCGCCTCGCGCAAGATATTGTTGCCCCACCAGCCGCAGCCGATGAGTACGAGCCGGAAACGCGGACCGCCGGATTTCGGCTGCGCGCGGAGTGAAAACGGGATTGCCGCGAGGGCGGCGGCGGTGGCGGAGTTTTGGAGGAACGTGCGGCGATTCATGGGGTAGTGGGTAACGAGGTTGAGGATTAGACGCGGAGACCGAGGCCAATCTCGCTGCGGAGATAAGCGAGGGATTTTTCGATTTCGGTTTTTTGATAATCTTGGGTGATTTTTTTACCCTCGGGGCCGGCGGGTGCTTTGAACGGCGCGAGTGCATGGCCACGCGCGGCGAGGGCTTCGAACTTCGCAAGCTTCTCAGGGCGGCGGTCGTAGTGTTTCCAAAAATCTGGCTGTTTGTAGGAAAACGCGCGCTGTGAACCGGAAATGGTTTCGATCATGATCGGTACTCGCGGACACAGCTGGGCCCAGCGCGCTGTGTACGCTTTCCAGTCGATCAAGCCTTCGCCGACGCAGGTCCATTGCACGGCTGCGCCCTCCGGGGTGCTCCAGACTTGTTGATCGCGCAGGGAGGAACAGATCGTCACCGGGCCGAGTGTCTCGAGAACATCCATCGGATCTTCGAGCGTCCACGCGGCATTACCGGAATCAATGTTAGCGCCGACCAAATCGCGCCCGGCGGTCTCAATCAATTGCCGCAGTTCCCACGAGTGCATGTCGCCGGCGTGGTTCTCGATCGCGATTTTGACGCCGGCTTTTTCTGCGTCCCGGCGGCAGGCGTTGATGACAGCGATTGTATCGGCGATCCGCGCCTGGATACCGCCCTCAGTCTTGCGATCCTCCAGGGTGCCTAGGACCGCGCGGAATACGGGCGAGCCAAGTTCTTGCGCGACGCGAATACCGAGACGCAGGAGCTCCTCAGCGGTGCCCCAATTTTTCTTAAACGCTTTCGAGGTGGGGCAAATGCTCCAACCGCCCACGTAAAGCGCGAGGCCGGCGGCATCAGCCTGCCGGCGCACGGAGCGTAGCTCAGCGGCGTCGAAACTGGCATAGGCATCGAGATCCGAAATGAAGAGTGTATCGCAGCGCAGCGACGCGGCGTAGGTGATGAGTTCGGGTGCTTTCCAGCCCAGGCCGCGCACCGCGAAGTTATCCAGCCCGAGGGCGATCTTGGGCGTTGGGGCCGTGGTGGCTGCGAGCAAATCGGAATATGCGAAGGCCGTGGCCGCGGTGGCGGTAGCAGCGGTTTTTAAAAACGTGCGACGGAGCATGGGTAAAAACGAGGCGGGGTGAACGAGGCGGGCGAGTGGGACTTAGCTCGGCGAACGTGAGCTGAGGTGTGACGAATGACAAGCAGTCGCGTGGCGCGCTTACCCGCAAAAAATTGCCTCGCTTGTCAGCCAAGAATAGCGACTGCTCTTTTTCTCGTCCGCTGACTGGTTTTGCTCCGTAATTGTAACCCCGCTTGGCTTTACCCCCTAGGGCTGCGTGGGCCTAATTTTTTTGCGGCGATTTTACTCTAACCTACCTCACGGCCTATGAAAACCACCCCCTCGTTTATATCGGCAGCACATTTATGGCTCAGCGCGTTGTTGGCGCTCGGGTTCGTTGCTTCAGCCGGCGCCCAAAGCGCGGCCACTGGCAGCATTGAAGGCCGCGTCTTTGACACGCGCCGCGCTCAGTATCTAGAGATGGCGCGGGTTACTGTCGAGGGCTCCAAACAAGAAACCTTCACTGATGCGACGGGCCAATATCGCCTCGTCGGTCTGCCGGCGGGCAAGGTGACATTGAAAATTTTTTATACCGGCCGCGGTACGCTCACCGAGTCATTGGTGCTCGCAGCAGGCGAGGCGGTTCAGCGCGACATCACGTTCACGGGCGAGCTTGCTTCTGCTAAAGAAAAATCTGGCGCCGACGACACGATCAAACTCGCAGCATTTACCGTCGATACTTCGCGCGAAATGGATGCGTCCTCCATTGCGATCAATGAGCAGCGTTTCGCGAAAAACATCACCAATGTCGTCTCCGCGGATGCGTTCGGCACGATCGCCGACGGCAGCGTGGGCGAGTTTATGAAGTTTCTGCCGGGCATCACGAGCGATTACACGGGTGGCGACGCTCGACGTTTTTCGATTAGCGGCGTGCCGGCGGGCAATGTTCCGATCTCTGTCGGCGGTTTTGATATGGCGAGTGCTTCGGGTGCTGGCACCACCCGCGCTGTTGAGCTCGACCAAGTATCGATCAATAGCATCTCGCGCGTTGAAGTGAACCGCTCGCCCACGCCCGAACAACCCGGCTCCGCCCTGGCGGGCTCCGTAAATTTCGTCCCGCGCAGCGCTTTCGAGCGCAACAAACCGTCTTTCAACTACAGCGTTTCTTTCCTCATGAAAGACGCCGAGCGCGCCTTTTTGCGCGAGACCCCTGGCCCAGGCTGGGGTGAAAAAACCTACAAGATCCATCCCGGCTTCGACATCTCAGCGATTGTGCCGGTGAATAAAAACTTCGGTTTTACGTTCTCCGCCGGCTACTCGATGCAATATACGCCGCAGAGCAATCAAGCGCCTCAGTGGCGCGGCGCTGCTGCTGTCACCAACGTCGCTTCTAATCTTAGCACCGGACTGCCCGACACCACGCCCGATAAGCCCTATCTCACGAATTACTCCTGGCGTGATTCCGGCAAAGACACCACACGCTACTCCATTGCTACCACCATCGATTGGCGCTTCGCCTCGCGGGATCGTCTTTCATTTGGTTTTTCCTACGCCTACCTACGCGAACATTTCGCGACGCGTACGCAGAATATCATCATCAACCGCGTCGCCCCTGGTGATTGGGGTCCGACCTTCACCAATGGTGTAGCTAGCACCTTCCCCACCACCGGTACGGCCATCAATGCGGGCCAAATCGAGCTGGTAAATAACGGCCGCATCCGTCCCGGCCGCACGATCATGCCCACGCTTACTTGGCGCCATGACGGGCCGCTGTGGAAACTAGAATCCGGCCTCTCGTACTCCACCTCGCGCATTCACTACCAGGACATCGACGACGGCGCCTTTAATAGCTTCATCGGTCGCCGCACTAACGTGACAATCCGCTTCGATGATATTTTTTATCTCCGCCCGAGCACCATCACGATCACTGATCCCTCCGGCAAACGTGTCGATCCCTCCGATCTGAGCAGCTACTCCATCGTTTCCGCCAACAGTGTTCGCCAAAAAGCCTACGAGACCCGCCGCCAAGCCTACGGCAACGCTCGCCGTGATTTTGTGGTCCGCGATATTCCAGTCTCGCTTAAGAGCGGCTTTGATGTTCGCACCGTTCTGCGCGACCGTCGTGGCACTTCGGGCGAACTTTACAATTATGTCGGTGCCGACGGTCGGGCTAGCACCACACCCACCACGCAAGCCGGCTTGATCAACGATGATAGCCCCATGCCGTTTTTCGACAACGTCTACTCTACGCGCGTCCCTGATTTTGGTCTCCCCAAGCAGCAACAAGTGGATAACGGCAAACTCTGGCAGGGTTACCAAGCAAATCCTAGTCATTGGACCCGCAGCCCCACCGCCGACTACACCAACGAGACGAACAACTCCAACCGCGTGGAGGAAATCATTTCCTCCGGCTATTTCCGCGCCGACGGCGCTTTCTTTAGCAATCGCTTGAAGGTCACCACCGGAGTTCGCGCCGAACAGACCAACATTAACGCCCAAGGCGTACTCAATGATCCCACGCGCAATTTTCAACGCAATGCCGCGGGCGTCGTCCTCAAAGATGCGGCCGGCACGCCGATCCCCATCATCAACAGCACCACCGACGCACTTGGCGCCCTCAAGCGCACCCTGGTCGACCGCGGTTACACGGCGAAGAAGGAATTTCTCCGTCTGTTCCCGAGCCTCAACCTCAACTACAACCTCACGGAAAATTGGATCATTCGCGGCGCATATTACCAAACCGTTGGCCGGCCCGAATTCACCAATTACGTCAGCGGAGTCACCTTGCCCAACACTGAGCTTTTGCCGAGCGCCTCTAACCGTATCACGCTCGGCAACGTCAATCTCAAGGCTTGGCAGGCTGAGAGCTATGTCGCGCGTCTGGAGTACTACTTCGCCCAAGGCGGCCAAATTTCCTTCGGCGGCTTTATTCGAGATTACAAAAATGCCTTCGTCGCCACGGTTACGCGTCCCACGGAAGAATTCCTCGCGACCTACGCCCTCGATCCTGACATCTACACCGACTACGACGTTTCGACCAATTACAACAATCCGAATAATGTCCGTATGCACGGCCTAGAGTTCGATTATCAACAACCCCTCACGTTCTTGCCCTATTGGGCCCGCGGTATGCGCTTTTTCTTTAACGCCAGTTCGCAGCGCGCCAAAGAATCCTACGACCAGTTCATGGACATGAATCCTTTCGTCGCGAACTACGGTCTCAGTCTGACCCGGCCTAAATGGAATATCCGTATCAATGAAAACTACCGTGGTATCCAACGCCGCGCCGCCGTCACGGGCCGCAGCATCGAACCGGGCACTTACAATTACCGCACTAAGCGCCTCTACATCGACATCAGCGCCGAATATTTTCTAACCAAAAAACTCGGCGGCTTCATCGCGCTGCGCAATTTCAACGGTGCCACCGAAGACCAAAAAACCTACGGGCCCAGCACGCCGCTCTATGCAAAATTTCGTCAACGCGACGATTACGGTGGCTCACTCTGGACTGCTGGCATCAAGGGTTCGTTCTAAAAACCCTATTTTCTCATGGCATTGTCGCTTCGTTGGCGCGCCCGCTGCGTGCTTGGTTTAACGCTGTTGGCCCTCGCGCTCGATTGTGCGGCTGAGGGCGCGCCACGTTGGTTTAAGGGTAACCTCCACACGCATTCGCTTTGGAGTGATGGCGATGATTACCCTGAGATGATCACGGACCGCTACAAGCGTGCTGGCTATCAGTTCCTCGCGATGTCGGACCACAACATCATGCCTGAGGGTCAGCGCTGGTTTGCGCTCAAGCCCCCGGCTGTTGTTGCTGGAAAACTTGAGCAACGGGGCGGCGGCGCCGTCCTGGATAACTACGTCGCGCGCTTCGGCTCCCATTGGGTTGAGCAACGCACGACCGCCGCTGGAGCCCGCGAAGTTCGCCTCAAGCCGCTCGCGGAATATCGCCCGCTCTTCGAGGAGCCCGGCCGTTTTCTGATGATTCCGAGTATGGAAGTTACGGCGAGTTGGAAGCGTCCCATGAACGCGACCACGCCCGAGCAAACGGGCCCGGTGCACATGAATTTCACGAACCCGCGCACGCTCGTCGCGCCCATCGCAGCGGACAACGCCCTCGAAATCATGCAGCGCTCCGTCGCCGCCGTTCTCGCGCAGCGCGAGGCGACCGGTCAGCCGATGTTTATCCACCTCAACCACCCGAATTTCGTCTGGGGCGTAACGGCGGAAGAGTTGATGCAGGTGCATCACGAGAAATTTTTCGAAGTCTACAACGGCCACCCCGGCGTGCATAACGCCGGCGATGCGGCGCACTTGAGCACCGAGGAAATCTGGGACGTTGTCCTCACGCGCCGCCTCGCTGAATTGAAGCTCGGTGTGATGTACGGCATCGGCGTCGATGATTCGCACCACTATCAAGAACTCATGCTCGGCAAGAGTAACTCCGGCCGCGGCTGGGTGATGGTTCGCGCGCGCTACCTTACGCCCGAGTCGATCGTGTTGGCGATGGAAGCCGGCGATTTTTACGCGTCATCCGGCGTGACGCTCCAAGACGTGACGCGCTCGGGCCCGACGCTCGCGCTGGAGATTCAACCCGAGCCCGGCGTGACGTATGTGACGCAGTTCATCGGGACGCGGCGCGGTTATGACCCCACGCGGCAGTTGCTCGTGCCGCGTTACGGTGACGCCGCTGCGAAGAAAACGCTCCCGCATCATCGCTACAGCAAAGATGTGGGTGCCGTGCTCTCTGAGGTTAAAGGCCCGACGGCTGCGTACACGTTGCGCGGCGACGAAATTTACGTGCGCGCTCGGGTGACTTCCTCGAAGGCTAAAGTTAATGGCAGTGTCGCAGATGAATTCGAGATGGCTTGGACACAACCGCTGGTGAATGCGGTGAAGTAACTGCGTGCATTGCATGGGTCGCGTCCGTTGACCCTAATATTAGTTTAGCGTAAGGGGACTGGAATTAATTCCACGCGAAGCGGTCGGTGGTCAGACGCCACGGCTTCGGGTAGAACCGCTGAGGCTTGGATCTGCCACTGCGCGGCGGGACGTACCAAGATATAGTCGATCCGACTGGTGGGCTTATGGGCAGGAATCGTCGGCGCAGGGTTAGCCGCTGAGGCATCGCAAAAATAGGGAGTGAGTGCCTGTAGGATGCGCGTTTCTGGGCGGGCGTTAAAATCGCCGACCAAGATCGTGGGGGTCGCATCGGCACCGAACAACTCGATCAAGCGAGTGGTTTGTTGCCAGCGAGCGTTGTCGTCACTCTTTGCGTCAAGGTGGGTGCCGACAAAACGAAATCCTGGTTGGCCGGGCGGGCGCACCTGCGCGGAGATCGCGATGCGCGGCTCGACTTGGGTCGGGTTGGGGAGCGGATGGACGACGAACTCGGTTAACGGCCAGCGGCTGAGCAAGGCTTGTCCGTAAGCGCCTCCTTGGTAGTCCATGGCTTTACCGTAGGCGAAGTGCAGGCCGGTGAGGCGGGCTAGCTCGGCGGCCTGATCGACGCCGCCGGTGCGCTGGGTTTTTTGATCTACTTCTTGGAGTGCGACGATGTCGGCGTGGGTGTCGCTGATGATGCGGGCGATGCGCTTGAGGTCGACTTTGCCGTCCACGCCTTCGCCGTGGTGGAGGTTATAGGTAAGAACCCGAATTGCGGTTGTAGTCGGGCTGGAGGGTGCGGCCTCGGAAGCCTTAAGCAGAGCGAAGCTGGAGATGAAAATAAGAATTAAAAATCGATGAAACATGGCCAAGCGAAACGAACACAAGCCGAGGATTTTGTTTTGAAAAAACTAAGCCCGACCTTAGCCGGGCTTAGTTGGGTTTAAGTGGAAGATGCGCTCACGCCTTGGGGGCAGGCGGTTTGGGCTTCGTGGTCATGGCGAAGTCGTCGCTGCGGAAAGGCGTCACGGGCAGCCCGTCGTCGGAGAACAGATTACAGACGGGGTTATCCGCCCAAGCGTAGCGGACCGCGATAGGTGCGGCGACGGCGGCGCAGGTGACTTCGACTTGATTAGGGGCGACGATTTTGGCGGTCGCGTTGTGCCAGACCTTATCGGCGCCGCAGATTGTGAAACCGCGAGCTTCGGCGACGTCGAAGGCGCGGAGCTTGCTGCCGAAGCAGTCGAGAGTGACGGTGATTTTATCGCCCGCTACGCTGTGGCTTTGATACTCGGGGCTGCGGTAGGGCAGTTTCATCCCGTAATCTTTGACGAGCGCCCAGCGTACGAGACGGGCGGCCACGTCGTGTTTATTGCGCGGGTGGATGTCTTTGCCTTCGCCGAGATCGATGATGACGGCTTGGCCGGTGCGAGGGAGGCGTTGGGTCTTGGTCTGCGTCTCACGAAGTTCAGCCCAGGCGCTTTCGGCGGGCTCAGGTTTTTCCGCCATGTAGTCGGCGAGCTGGACCCAATAGAACGAGAAATCACCTTGGCCCCATTCCTTGCGCCACTGCTCGATCAGAAACGGAAACAAGTTAGCGTGATCGTAGGCGCGGGAAGCGTTGGACTCGCCTTGATACCAAATAACGCCCTTTAAGCCGTAGCCGAGCGTGGGGTGGACCATGGCGGCGAAGATATTTCCAGGTCGGGAATTGCCGGTGAGCCAGGCTTCGGGCGATTGCGGAGCGGCGGGGGCGGTTTTGCCGGCAGCTTTGGCTTTTTCGGCGGTGACTTTCCATTTGGCTAGAGCGGCTTCGTGTTCGGTTTTGGCTTTGCCGGAGGCGATATCCGCTTCGCGTTGGCGCATGAAGCCCAGGTGGGTCTGGAAGCGTGGATCGGCCTCGATCGTTTCGCGGCGGATCCAGGCTTCGGCGGCCGAGCCGCCCCAAGAGTTGTCGATCAGGCCGACGGGGACGCCGAGGATTTCATGCAAGTAGCGGCCGTAGAGAAACCCGACGGCGCTGAACTTACTCGCGGTTTCCGGCGTAGCGGCGCGCCATTGGCCTTTGAAATCAGTCTTCAATTCCTGCGAACCGTTGGTGGGGACGGAGATTAAGCGGAGCTGGGGCAGCTTCGAGGCTGCGGCTTCGAGGTCGCCGTTCCAATCGCTGGCCAGTTTGAAGCCCATATTGGATTGGCCGGAGCACATCCAGACTTCGCCGATGAGAACATCCGTGAGTTCCTGCTTGGTGGTGCCGGCGATGGCGAGGGTTTGGGGCGTGGCGTTGGCGGGCGCGGCATCGAGTTTGACCGCCCATTTGCCGTCGGCGCCCGCGGTGGCGGGGTAGGTTTTGCCCGCGAAGGTCACGGTGACGGCGGCGCCGGGTGTGTCCCAACCCCAGATCGGGTTAGCTTGCTTTTGTTGGAGGACCATGTGGTCACCGATGATGGCGGGCAGTTTGAGTTCGGCGCGCGCGGTGGAGACGGCGCACGCGAGGGCGAGGAGCAGACCGATTTTTTTCATGGGGGGAAAGGGAAACGGGAAAAACGACGGGGTGGAGCCTGATGGGATTGCACGCTCTACGCCGCATAAGCAACCCGGCGTTGGCGGGAGCCGCCAATGGAGTTGCACCGGCGGGCGGCGCGTTTAAGGTGCGGCTTGCATGCTAAGTTTACCGTTAGAGTTTATTATTCTAGGTCTGCTCGTGCTGGCCAATGGCGTGCTCGCAATGACGGAGACCGCCGTTGTCTCGGCAAAAAAGACCAAACTGCGCAAACTCGCCGCCCAAGGTGATGTCGGCGCGGGCAAGGCGCTCGCGCTCGCGGAGCAACCTGCGCGGTTTTTGGCCCTCGTGGAATTTTGGCTCACGTTGTCGGGCATGCTCGCGGGCGTGCTCGCCGGGGCTCATCTAGCAAAAGAAGTAAGTGAGTGGTTTACGGCGTTGCGTCCTGAATTTGCAGCTTACGCCGATCCGCTGGCACTGGTGGTCGTCACCATCGGGCTGACGTCGTTTATGTTGGTATTCGGTGAGCTCGTGCCGAAACGCGTCGGGCTTGCGCATCCGGAAAAAGTCGCATCGCTGCTCGCCGGTGCTATGCGCGGGCTGGCGTGGTTGGCGGCGCCGCTTTTGCGGTTGTTTGAATTTTGCACAGAGCTACTCGTGAAACTCATCGGTTTAAAAACCCGCTCGGCGGCCGACAACGTCAGTGAAGACGAGGTGCGGGCGCTTGTTGAACAAGGTTTGCACGCGGGTGTGTTTCAACGGGCTGAAAAAGAGATGGTCGAAGGCGTGCTCGCGCTCGACCAGTTGTCCGTCACGCGCCTCATGACCCCACGGCCGAAAATTGTTTTCCTCAATCTCGACGATCCTGAGGAATCCAATTGGCGTAAAATTGTGACCAGCGGCCACTCCTATTTCCCGGTCTATCAGACGCAGCGCGACACGATTGTAGGGATGGTCGCGGTGAAAGCGCTCTGGGCGCACTCGGCGATTGGGTTACCAACGACGTTAAAAAACCTGCTCCTGCCGCCCTTGTTCGTGCCGGAGACTTTTTCGGCGATTCAGTTACTCGAGCGTTTTAAGCAAACGGGTAAACACATCGCGGTCGTGACCGATGAATTTGGTGCCGTGCAAGGCCTCGTGACCCTGATCGATGTACTTGAGGCGATCGTGGGTGATTTGCCCACGCCGGGCGACCGCGCCCAACCTGAGGCGAAACAACGCGAAGATGGCTCGTGGCTCATCGACGCGACCTTACCTATCGGCGAGTTAAAAACCCTCCTTAGTCTCCACCACGCATCACTGCCGCATGAAGGCCACGCGGATTATCAAACTGTGGGTGGCCTTATGGTAACCGAGCTCGCGCGTATTCCGGTCGCGGGTGATTATTTTGATTGGGCCGGCTGGCGCTTTGAAGTTGTCGACATGGACAAACGCCGTGTGGACAAAGTCTTGGTCGGGCGCACCCCAGCGCCGCCCTCGGCAGCTGCCGACGCGGCCAAATAAATTTTAACCCATTCCGCCCCGCTGGCGATTCCTCGTCTAACTTGGGGTTCAAAAACCCGTTGCCAAGGCGCGGCGGCCGGCGGACGGTGCGGCCATGGCGGAACCATGCAAGACCACTTCACCGGCCAAATCACCCGTATCCAAGGTCGTTCCCTCCCGGGCGACCAAGCCAGACGCGACCTTCAACACGATCACGAGCGAAGACTGGCGGCGCTCGCTCGCCTCGGCGCGGCGGCAGCCCAATGCGGTGTCCGCGCAGATTCGGACCGCGATCTCGTCCTGCTCGCCGAAGACGAAGTAAGCCTACTGGAAGGCGCGGGTGGCGCGTGGGCGGCGTTTGGCGCGGCGATTCGTGAACTGCGCGGGCTGCTGCCCCTGCGGCCCCTTGAAGATTTTGGATTTCCTGCGGCGCCACTCGCACCGGTTGAAGGCGACAACCTGCCCGTCGCCTCGGCCGACTTGGAGGCGTCCAATCCCCTCGAAGAATCAAACCCGCGTTTACGACGCATCGGCGGCGGGGTGGAAGCGTGGGCGTTTGCGGCGGAGACAGATAATTCCGTTTATAAATTTTATCTACCGCGCGAAGAAGGCCGGATCGGTAGTGAGTTTGGGTTTCGGCGGGGGGAGGAGACGACGTTGCGCGCTGAGGCTGGGCTGGGGACGTACCGTGGGTTATTGGAAAAATTACTGCTCGTGCACGCGCTCGGTGGGATGGCGACGGAAGTGGTGGCGGTAACGCCCGAGGGAATTTTGGTGGCGAAGCAGGCGCTTGGCGAACCGCTTGCACAAGGCGACGATGTGTCGCGGGTATTACCGGCGGGATTAATCGAGATACCTTCGCGTTTTCTGCGGGCGAACCGAGATCATCCGCGGTTATTTTTCCTGCACAGTAGCAGCGGGGGAGCGTCTCAGGCGTTTTTGGTCGCGGATATGCACGCGCGCAATTTTGTGCGCTGCGTGGATGGAGCGTTACGCGTGATCGATTTAGTTGCAGCGCCGTGGCCGGCGGCAATTACAGAGCGGGAGCCGTTGATCGCGGATTGGCTGGGTCGCGTGCGAAGCGATCCGGAAGCGAGCGCTTTGCCGGGAGCGCACGACGACGAGCTTTAGGGTGGGCGAGTCCTGAAATTGGTCCCAATAAGGAACCACGGGGCTCGGTTTGCACTAGCGGCAAAAAACTGCAGGATGGGGTTGTTGCGCTGTTTTACCCCATTACCCCGTTTATTCTCGTGGCTCGGTTGCGCCGTGCTGGCGAGTGCGGCTTGGACTTCAAATGGGCGAGCGGTGGAAACGCTTGTGCCTATGAAGTCTGCTATGAGTTGGAAATCGCTGGCGCCGTTACCAGATCGGGAAGGTTTTGCTTCGCCGTTTGTCGGAGTCGCCGGCGGGGCCTTGTTAGTCGCCGGCGGGGCAAATTTTCCGGAGAAACGTCCATGGGAAGGCGGCGCGAAAATTTGGTATGATCGCGTGTATGTGCTGGCGACACCCGAAGGCAGCTGGCTGGAAGCGGGCCATTTGCCGCGGGCCAATGCGTACGGCGTCGCCGTATCGACGCCGGCGGGAATTATTTGCGCGGGTGGTGGTGATGCGAAGCAGAATTTTCGCGACGTTATCTTAATGACCTGGGATGGACAGACGCTTGGGCGACAGGCCTTGCCGCCGTTGCCGAGGCCCAGTGCGTTTGGCAGCGGGGCGTTGGTGGGGAATATTTTTTATTTAGCCGGCGGCATCGAAAAACCGGACGCGACGACAGCGTTGGCGGCCTTTTGGGCGTTGGACGTGACGAAGCCGGAGGCGGGTTGGCGGGAATTACCTCTGTGGCCGGGTGCGGAGCGGATGCTCGCGGTGGCGGGGGCGACGGCGGATACGTTTTATTTGTTTGGCGGTGTGGCGTTGAGCGCGGGCGCGGACGGAAAAGCGCAGCGAAAAATTTTGCGGGATGCGTATGCTTACCATGCCGTTCACGGCTGGACGAAACTGCCGGATCTTCCGCGCGCGGCTACGGCGGCGCCTTCGCCCGCGCCGCTCACGGCGGACGGAAAATTGCTCGTAATCTCGGGCGACGACGGGCTGAGGGCGCATTTAACGGGGCCGGATCACCCGGGATTTCCGACCGATGTTTGGGCGTATGATCCCAAGACGAAGGCTTGGAGCGCGGCGGGTGATGCACCGATTTCGCGAGCGACGGTGCCGACCGTAGTATGGCGAGGCGGCTGGATCATCGCGAGCGGTGAGCGTAAACCGGGGTATCGTTCGCCGGAAATTTGGTGGGTTTCGGCGCCGTAACAGCGGCCTTGGTGTGTGTGGGGTGAGCAAGGTTGAACGAGGTTGCTTCGTGGGCGGGCGTGCGGTGCGCTGGAGTGGTCGATGACGTTGATCCCCCACAGAACGGTCGCGAGCCAAGTGGCCCAAGTGTTACGCGTAGAAATCGCCAAGGGCACGTGGCGCGGCTGGCTGCCCGGAGAACGGGTGTTGTGTGAGACGGTGCAGGCGAGCCGCAATACCTTGCGCGCGGCGTTGGCGCAGTTGCGTGCCGAGGGCGTGGTAGAGCCTAGCGTGGGTTTGGGCACACGTATTGTCGCAAATCCGCTCGCGCCGCGAAAAATAGATGCGGTTAAAACCGTTGGGGTATTAATCCCGGAGCCGATTGGCCGGCTGCGGCCCTTGATCGCGCTATGGATTGATGAATTAAAGGATCTGTTGTTGGCGGAAGGATGCCGGTTGCGCGTCTATGCGGGCCGGCAATTTTACCAAGTAAATCCGGCGCGTAATCTGGAGCGGTTGGTGGCGCAGCACGGGCACGAGGCGTGGTTGCTGGTGCGATCGAGCGAGGCGATGCAGCGCTGGTTTGCGGCCCGGAATTTACCGTGTCTGGTGGCGGGTTCGACGTTTGCGGAAGTGTCGTTGCCGCATTACGATTTGGATTACCGCTCGATTTGTCGGCACGCGGCAGGGGTGTTGTTGCGAATGGGACATCGCCGGATCGCGTTGTTGAATTGCGAGGCGCGTTTGGCGGGCGATGTGGATAGCGAAATCGGATTTCTGGAAGGCGTGGCGCGTTCCTCGTGGCCCGAGGCGAGCGCCGAGGTGTTGTACCATCGCGACGATGTGGTCTCGGTGGAGCGGGCTTTGAGGCGGTTGTTGGATCGGAATAATCCGACCACGGGTTTGGTGGTGAGTAACTCGTATGCGTACCTGGCGACGACGAGTGTGTTGGCGCAGCGCGGGCTGAGAATCCCGCGAGATATTTCTTTGATTTCGCGGGATGATGATCCGTTTCTCGGGGTTTTGGCACCGGCGCCGGCGCGGTACGTCGTCAGCCCGCATGCGTTCGCGAAAAAAGTAATCGGGTCACTCCTGCAACTCGTCGCGCGGGAAACATTCACGCTCACGCCCGCGCAGGCGATGTTGCAGCCGAAGTTTTCGCTCGGCGGCTCGGTGGCGCGGGCGCGTTGAGTTTGTGCGGCGGAGGTTCGCGCGCTTTAAGCGCTGATACGGCCGGCAAAATCAAAGAAACCAATTTCGTTTAAGCGCGTGCGCAACGTCGCAAGTTGCGTGGCGTCGGGCTGAGCGAGCGGTAAGCGCGCCGGGCCGCAATCGACACCGAGCATCGCCATGAGGGCTTTGGACGCGGCGAGGTGGGTGACCCCGATGCCGTTGCAGATCGCGATCATTTTGATGGCGGCATCTTGTAAAGCGCGGGCTTCCGTTGCTAGGCCGGCGGTGCGGGCGGCGAGCAGGCGCAGATAAAGCGGGGCGGCGTAATTGTAGGTACTGCCCACGGCGCCGAGCGCACCGGCGTCGGTGCCTTCGAGCAAAAGTTCATCGCGGCCGAAGAGGATGTCGTAGCGGCCTTGGGCGAAGGCGACGCAGGCTTTGTAGTCGGGCAAGTTTTCGTGGGTGTATTTCACGCCGGCGAGCGACGGAATCCTGTCCTGCGCTTGCGCGAGAAAATCCACGACCGGATAATCGATACCCGTCATCGAGGGGATGTTGTAATAATAAAAAGGAAGCGCGGGCGCGGCCGAGGCGACGGCTTCGCACCAGTTGACGACCTCGGCGTTGTTGCGGGGTTTGAAGAAACACGGCGTGAGCGCGGACACGGCGGAGGCGCCGATTTTAGCGGCGTGGGCGGTGAGGGTGCGGGCGTCGGCCAGACAGGTGTGGCCGACGTGGACGATGACGCGCAGGCGATCGTCGGCGCAGGCGACCCAGCGCTCGGCGATGCGGAGGCGTTCTTCGAGCGTGAGCGAGAGACCTTCCCCGGTGGTGCCGCAGACGAAGGCGGCGCCGACGCCGTTGTCGCGCAAGAAGCGCGCGTAGGCGGGAATGACGTCGAGGTTCAGCGAACGGTCGGCGTGGAAGGGCGTGAACGGAGCGGCGACGAGGCCGCGGAAGCGAGTGGACATGGGAAAATAAATAAAATCAGAGCAACTCAGTTTAGGGTTTGGTTTGTACCCAATCGAGGTTGAAGCGGGCGATGACGAGGCCTGTGACGGCTTCGTAAAGGCAGAGCACGGTGCCATCGGGCAGGACGGCGAGATCGGAATAGGCGCTTTTGCCGGGATCGAGGGTGCGGCTGATGGGCCAGGTTTGGCCGTCGTCGCGGCTGAGTTGGATCGTGAGGTTTTCGCGCAGGCCGCGTTTGGCGGGGATTTCCTGACCGGCGGCGTCGCGGCCGAGGGTGTGAGGCGCAGAATACAGGAG
>CANHAH010000047.1 GCA_947458705.1 Opitutia bacterium
CAACATTCATAAAAAGCCGGGCTATAAAAGCCCTGCCCAAACTTCTGCCAATCTGAACGCCACGCGGGAAGCTCCATTTCAAACGACCGCAAAGGCGGCTTGCCTCGATGCGGGGGCGTTTGTCACGGTTTACCTTTCCCATGCCGACTATCAAGTTTGCCGTTCTTCCTGGAGATTACATCGGGCCCGAGGTGATGACCGAGGCCCTGCGAGTGTTTACCCACGTCGCGCAACAGGAGGGACTAACTTTGTCCTACACCACCGCTGATGTAGGCGGCGCCGGTATAGATAACCACGGCAAGGCGCTCCCCGACTCCACGCTCAAGATCTGCACCGAGTCCGACGCCATTCTCTTCGGCTCAGTCGGCGGCCCGAAATGGGAAAAACTTCCGCCTAAAGAACAGCCGGAGCGCGCCGCGCTCCTGCCATTGCGCAAGCACTTCACGTTGTTCGCCAATCTTCGGCCCGGTCTACTTTATCGCGAGCTCACCGACGCTTCCCCGCTCAAGACCGAACGCATTCCCGATGGTATCGACATCGTCTGCATCCGCGAACTCACCGGTGGCCTTTATTTTGGTCTGCCCAAGCAGACCACGACCCTCGCCGACGGCGATGTCCTAGCTGTCGACACGATGGTTTATAAAAAATCTGAGATTGAGCGTATTCTGCAGGTTGCCATCACCGCTGCGCGCGCCCGTAAAAAGAAGCTCTGCTCCGTCGACAAAGCCAACGTGCTGGAAACTTCCGTACTTTGGCGTAAAACCGTCACCGAGTACTGCGCAGCCCACGCGCCCGACCTCACGTTGAGTCATATGTACGTGGACAATGCCGCGATGCAGCTCGCGCGCGATCCAAACCAGTTCGACGTATTTGTGACAGAAAACATGTTTGGGGACATTCTCTCCGACGAGATGGCTGTGATCTGCGGCTCGCTCGGCATGTTGTCCTCTGCCTCGCTAGGCACCGGCAAAAACTCTCTGGGCCTGCCCTTTGGACTCTATGAGCCTGCCGGCGGCACCGCCCCCGACATCGCCGGCAAAGGCATCGCCAATCCCTGTGCACAGATCCTCTCCGTGGCGCAGATGTTACGTTACAGTTTCAACCTCGATCCCGTAGCTAAACGCATCGAGGCCGCCGTCAAAAAAGCCGTCACCAGCGGCACGCGTACCGGAGACATCGCTTTTGGTCGTCCGTCCGTCGGCACTCGCGCGATGGCCGACGCCATCATCGCGAACCTCTAAATTCTTCAAGGGAAACAACGCAACCTCGCGTCGTCTCAAACACTATTTGTCGTTCCTATTGCCGTCATGACCTCCGCCCAAATCCGCCAGAGCTTCCTCGATTTTTTCGCCAAGCAGGGCCACACGATCGTCCCGTCCGCCTCCTTGCTGCCGGATTCGCCCGGACTGCTGTTTACCAACGCAGGTATGAACCAGTTCGTGCCGATCTTTCTCGGCGATCGAGCCCCGGACGTCTCCAAATGGGCCGGCGTAAAACCCGCCAAAGACACCCGCGCCGCGGACACCCAGAAATGCATCCGGGCCGGCGGTAAACACAACGACCTCGAAGACGTCGGCTTCGATACATACCACCACACACTCTTCGAGATGTTGGGCAACTGGTCCTTCGGCGATTACTTTAAGAAAGATTCCCTGACTTGGGGCTGGGAGCTGATCACCAAGGTCTGGGGCATTCCGCCCAAGCGTCTGTTCGCCACCGTTTACTCGCCCAATAAAACCAAGGGAGATCCCGCTGAATTCGACCAAGAGGCCTACGATATCTGGGCTAACATCTTCAAAAAAGAAGGCCTCGATCCCGCCATCCACATCGTCCACGGCAACAAGAAGGATAACTTTTGGATGATGGGCGACACCGGCCCCTGCGGCCCGTGCTCCGAAATTCATTTCAATCTGCTGCCCTCCGATGACGAAGTCGAAGGCCGCAAGGGCGTCAACTCCTCCAGCCCACGCTGCATCGAGATTTGGAACCACGTCTTCATCCAATTCAACGCCAACGCTGACGGCACATTTTCCCCGCTCGCCGCCAAACACGTTGACACTGGCATGGGCTTCGAACGCGTAGCCGGTATCCACGCCTCGACCAAGGGTTTTACCGATTTTACGCCCGAGCCCTCCAACTACGAAGCCGACGTCTTCGCCCCGCTCTTTGCCAAAATCACCGCCCTGTCCGGCAAAATCTACGCGCGCACCGTCCCCACGAAACGCGATGGCCTCACCGAGCAGGAAAACACCGACATCGCCTTCCGCGTTCTCGCGGACCACGCGCGCACGATCAGTTGCTCGATCGCCGACGGCATTATGCCCGGCAACGATGGCCGCAACTACGTCATCCGTCGCATCCTGCGCCGCGGCATTTTGTACGGCAAAAAACTCGGCCTCGCCACGGGCTTTTTCGAGCAACTCGTTGCCCCTGTTGTCGAATCGCTCGGCCCTGTATTCCCCGAGCTCGTCGCCCAGCAAGACATCATCCGTCGCGTGATCCGCGCCGAGGAAGAGAGCTTCGGTCGCACGCTAGATAGAGGCATCGAGCTTTTTAGTGAGCATGCCGCCAAAGGCGCCAACGCATCCGGAGGTAAATTCCCCGGTGAGATCGCCTTCCTGCTTTATGATAGCTATGGCTTCCCGCTCGACATGACCCAACTGCTCGCCAGCGAGCGTGGTCTCACGGTCGATGTCACCGGCTTTGAAGTTGAGATGGAAAAACAACGCGACCGCGGTCGCGCCGCTCAGAAAAAAGAAATCGTCGTTGCCGCCACCGAAGGCGAAGTCACGGGGCTAGCCGCCACCAAGTTCCTAGGGTACGAACAGCCCCAAGCCCACGCTCAACTGATCGACGTAATCCGCGCTGATAAAGATACATTTCTCGTCTTCGATCAGACTCCCTTCTACGCTGAAATGGGGGGCCAAGCCGGCGACACTGGCACCGCGCTGATCAACGGCGCCCTTGTCCACTTTACTGACTGCGTGAAAGACAAGGCTGGCCGCCACCTCCATAAGCTCGCCGAAGCCTCCGGTCTCGTCGTCGCCGCCGGCGCTCACGCCGAACTCAGCGTCGATGTTGTCCGCCGCCGAGCCATCTCTCGCCAACACTCAGCTGCTCACCTCATACACTGGGCGCTGCGCAAAGTCCTCGGCACACATGTCCGTCAGGCTGGCACGTCCAAGACGCCCGATCGCATGCGCTTCGATTTCTCCCACTTCGAAGCCGTCACCGCCGCGCAGCTCCGCGAGGTTGAGGCTCTCGTCAACGCCAAGGTCATCGACAACGCCAAGGTCGAAACCTACGAAACCGAGTTCGATAAAAAACCTGAAGGCACCCTCGCCTTCTTTGGCGACAAATACGGCAAATTCGTCCGCGTCGTCGACATCGGTGGCTACAGCCGAGAACTCTGCGGTGGCACTCACGTCAGCACCGCGGGTGAAATTGGCCTCATTAAAATTGTCGCCGAAATGGCCGTCGCCGCCGGCACGCGTCGCATCGAAGCCGTCGCCGGCCAAGCAGCCATCGACTTCATCGCTACTCGCGAGGCAGCCCTCGCCGCCGTAAGCGCCCACCTCGGAGCAGGCACCGCCGATGTCACCAAAAAACTCGAGGCCCTCCTCGTCCACCAAAAGGAAACCGAGAAACAGCTTAAAGTCTTCCAACAAAAAGCCCTCGCCGGCTTAGCCGACGAACTCGCCGCGCAAGCCACGACCCGTGACGGTCTCAAGTTTGTTTCCGCGGTCGTGCCGGTCGAAGATCAAGAATCGCTCCGCTCACTCGGCTCGCAGGTGCTCGCCAAACTTGGCGAGGGTGTTGTGCAACTCGGCGCCGCGTTTGGAGACAAAGCCAGTCTCGTGGCGTTTTGTTCGCCTGCCGCAATCAAAGCCGGCCACGCCGCCGGCAAGATTGTGCAAACCCTCACGACCCAGATCGGTGGCAAAGGCGGTGGCAAACCTGACTTCGCCATGGGCGGCGGCAAAGACGTCGCCAAACTCGCCGAAATCCTCAAAACCTAAGCCTTAGCAAAGAGCAGAGGATAACAATCTCTCCTAGATTTTCAATTTAGCTAACTAGCACGTGGTGAAGGGCAAGGGTGGTGACCAACAATTACACAGTTTATACCCTCTCGCATGACTTATCTCGTACTCAAATCCCTGCATCTAGTCGGCATTGTGTGCTGGTTCGCAGGACTTTTCTATGTCGTTCGCTTATTCATCTACCACACAGAAGCCAATGAAGAGATGCAGCCCAAACGAGGCATTCTCATCGCGCAATTTACACTGATGGCGCGCCGGCTCTGGTTGGGGATCACGGTACCAGCGATGATGGTGACCGTGGTTACAGGAGCTTGGCTTCTGCATTATCACGCGATCGCCCAAAGCTCTTGGCTGCACTTTAAGTTGGCGCTGCTCGCCGGGTTGCTGGGGTATCATTTTCATTGTGGTGCCATCCGAAAAAAACTCATCGCGGGAGTCTTTAATTTTAGTTCAGGGAAACTTCGCGCCTATAACGAAGTCGCGACGTTTTTTCTCGTGGGCCTCGTCTTCACGGCCGTAAGCAAATCGGTGGCAACTGGCCTCTGGTCACTGCTCGGTTGCGGCGCGGTCTTCGTCGTGCTATTTCTTTTTTTCCGTCGGAAATTACAGGGCAAATCTTAATCAATCCACGTCGTGAATCTGGCTCCTTTTATCTCCGATTTGTTTGATCGCTCCGATGATTTGATCCCAGCCAAGACAGATCAGCTCACGGCTCGCACACTATTACTCGATGAGTTAGCGCTCGAATACCCTGACCTCAACCCACTGCAACGCGGCCAGATAGTAGTAAGCGTGCTAGCTCAACTTTCCGCTGATGATCGCTTCGGATGGGAATTTTGCGGCGATATTTCCGCGGAAGAGCCAACAGCAGAAGACGCCGATTAATCCGGCTAAATTCACACCTATTTTCATGAATTCGGCCGTCCAAGTCACACCCGCGCTCATCGCGATTCTAGCCTTTGATGCGCGAAATCAGCTCGCTGTGCGGCGCCTCGGCTCAAAAGCCGGTCTACCGTTCACCGGCACGGATCTGGCTATGGCCACCGCACGCCTCGAATCAGCTTTTACCCAACATACCGTACCTGTAGAATACTTCTCTAGCGCAGCCGGCGGAAGAAGCTACCGAGTTTTTTTTGCCCGAGTGGATGGACAAGCAGCCGACCCTGAAATTGCTTTTGAATCGCTCGACACCCTCACGGCTACTCCGAGCGCACTCGCCCCTTCCCTCGTCGTACTTCTCGGACAACTAGAGCCACATCTTGTCGACATTCCGTACTTACATCTCGGCGAAAACGATTTCATTTACAAATTCCGGCCCGCGCTTGAGCGCAACACCGCCATCTACGCACAAGATCCCGCTGCCAATGGCTTGTATCAATCGCAACTTTGCGCCGCGATCAAAGCTCTCGTTCGCCGTCACGAACGCACAGCAGACGCGCCCGTCAGCCTCGACTTCGGCGCCACTCGCTACGTCATTCCAAGCCACTTTGGCTTCTGCCTCGGCGTAAAAAACGCCATCGAACGCGCCTACGAGACGCTCGCCGAAAATCCCGGTAAACGCGTCTTCATGCTTTCGGAGTTAATCCACAATCCTTTCGTCAACGAAGACCTGCTCCGCCGCGGCCTACGTTATCTCCAGACGGACAAAGGCACACCTTACACCACCTCCGAAGCGCCGGGTGCTCCGCAACTCTGGGACACGCTAACGCCCGACGATATCGTCATCATACCGGCCTTTGGTGCGACTGATGAAGATAAGCGTCGTCTTGTACGTCGCGGACTCGCCGTCAGCCAATACGACGCCACGTGCATGCTGGTCGAAAAAGTTTGGAAAGCCGCCCGAGCCTACGGCCGCGAGGGCTATACCGTCGTGATCCACGGCAAGAGCGAGCACGAGGAAACCAAAGCCACCTTCTCCAACACACGCCGCTACGCTCCAGCGGTAATCGTGCGCAATCTCGAAGAAACCCACCGCCTCGCCACCATCATCGCTAGCGAAGACCACGCTGTGCGCGCGAGTTTCTATGAGATTTTCGCCGGCAAGCATACCCCAGAATTCGATGTCACCCGTGATCTCGACCGCATCGCCATCGTTAACCAAACGACCCTCCTCATGAACGAGACGCTCGAAATCATCGAGCACCTCCGCGGCGTGTACCGGGCCAAATACGGTGACGACACTCGCGTCGGAGGCACCAGCCGCCGAGACACCCTATGCTATGCGACGCAGGTTAACCAAGACGCCCTAAGCCGCGCTCTTGCCGAACCGCTCGACGCCGCCTTCGTCATTGGCGGGAAAAACTCCTCCAACACCTATCAGCTCTTTCGCCTCTGCGAGCAAAAGCTCGGCGCAAAAGCATTTTTTATTCAGAGCGAAGCTAACATCCCCTCACGTGACCACGTAGATCATTACGTCTACGGCCACGGCACCGGTCATACGGAGTCGCGCTCGCTCTGGCCAAGTTGTGCGAAGCCGAAACGCATACTGATCACTGGCGGCGCCTCCTGCCCCGATGGCATCATCCAGCAAGTCATAACCCGTATAAATTCATTTTTTCCCGCCGACCAACTCCACAGCATCGAGACCGTGCTTACGAAGTTGCAGTGAATTTTAATTAGCCTTGGGCTCGGTTCCGGTGCGTGTGCCAAACCAGCCAACTCCAGAAACAGGCGCTGACTATCAAAGCTCCGGGCAACACCCACAAGGTCGCGCGCTGCAAATTCCCCCATTGGTCTGAGAGATATCCCACCAGTTTCGGCGACCACAGATCACCGAATAAGTGGATGGCAAAAATAGATCCTGCCATTGCGCACGCGCGCATTGCAGGCGGCACCGTTTCCAAAATGAGTGTATTTACCGGACCCGTGGCAAGAAACAGCAGGGCCATCGCCACGATCAATCCGAGTTTCGCAGCAGCGAGATCCCCTAACGCAAAGGCCGCATACGCCGCCGGAGCTGCTAAGAGCGAACTTAGCGCCAAGATCCAAGCGTAGCCCGTACCGGTACGCCGCTGCCACAAGGTCGCAAAGTAACCACCGGCCAGAGTGGCAACTAGACCGGTAACGACGAGCGATAGTCCAAAAAACTGCCCCGCTACCTCGACATCCATCCCGTGCACGCGGTGCAAAAATGTGGGCGCCCAAAACGCAAAACCACCAAGGGCAAAGGTCTGCGCGACATACCCCGCCACCACGAGCATGTAGCTCCGAAAGCCGAGCAATTGAGCGTACACTCGCCAGCCGGTTGGGTGCACCGAGGACTTAGACTCAGCCGGTTCCATCGCTCCACGCGGGGGCTCAGGTAAAAAAAACATGACTATCGCCAACGCCAACCCCGGATAACCCGCCCACAAAAACGCCGAGCGCCAACCGTACCGAGCCGCCATGAAGCCACCGAGGATATAGCCCAAGGCGGAGCCCACCGGAATCGCGAGATAGAAAAATGAGATCGCATTGTTGCGACGCGCCGCCGGAAAAAGATCAGCGATCCAACCTGGACTAATAGTCCCGAAACTCGCTTCGCCGAAGCCAACCAATACGCGAAAAAATACCAACGCGCCCAACGTGCCGCAATGCCCCGAAAGCAGCGTACCCAAGCTCCACACAAAAACTCCCGACGCAATCAGGGCTCGCCGTGACAGACGGTCACCGAGATACCCAAAAATCGGAGCCGTCAAAAAATACCCGAGCATGAACGCCGTCGCGAGTGTGCCCGCTTGTTCATCGCTAAATTTTAACTCCGCCTGCAATGAGGGGAGTACCGCGGCAAGCAATTGCCGGTCCAAGTAGTCGAGCAGATTAAGGCCGGTCAGAACGGTCAGCGACGCCATCGGCCACGTGGCTTTGGGGGAGTTCACCCTTCTGAGGCAAACCAGGCGGGCAAGGTTTGCAAAGCAGGAATCACCACGGAGCCGACCCTAGGCGTGCGATCGACTCTCAGTTCGCTCCATCCGGCGACCAGCGCGGGGTAGCAGAGTTCACCGAATCAAAACCGGAAGGTCAGACCAGCGCGGAGGCCGTTGAGGTTGTTTAGATCGATCTTGGTAGCGTAATTCGCATTTTCCGTGGCAATTGCTTGATCGTAGCTGCCAGTCGCTTGATAGACAGCGCCGACGTAAAAACCGGTGCGCTCGGTAGCATCAAATTGCAGAGTGGCATCGGCATAATAGCCAAGGCGAAACTTGGTGGTATCGTCGGTGACGGTTTCTTTGATTTCGGCGCCGGTCTCTGGCTCAAATGATTCTACAACGGTGTAATTTGAACCAGCGTACACCATGGCGAGGCCGGCGCTGACGGAGGCCTTAAATCGCGTGGTGAACTGAAGGGTCATCGAGGGGCCCGCGCGCATTGTAAAATAGGAACCCTTCAATTTCCAGCGGTTGTTAACGCTGGTGGAGTTGGTGATAGTCGTAGAGTTACGGGAGAGAGGCGCGTTGCCGAGCAGAGTGGTATTGTCGGCGGTGTCGGAGCTGGTAGTGCCATCGGAGTTGGTGACGGAACTAGAGATAGAGGAAGGCGCAGAATAAGGAGCGCTGGGGGGAAGTTGACCAAAAAGATTGTAGGTATCGGTCACGGTGGTGAGACGAGCGGCGACTTTATCGTTGGTGGAGGAGGCGATGTCATTAAGACTGACGCCAGCGATGAGGCTCCAATCGAAGCGCTTGAATGCTTTGCCCATGTCGTAGGCGACGCTGAGTTCAAGACCGGAACTGCGACCGGCATTCAGGCTGCGGATGTTAGTATCGATAATTTGGGCCGAGTAATTGTGAAACGTCATGTAGCCATCGCTGGTGAGCTGCTTGTCGTTGCTGTAAGACCATGTGTTGGTCTTGCCATCGTTGGGAACTTGGAAGCTGACGCTAAGACCATCGCTACTCTCTGACACGGTCGTACGCCCATCAGGCGCGACGCTGCCGTCGTGATAAAGACGGTACTCGTTGGAGCCGGTGGCGGAGCCGCTTTTGTCTTCGAGTGCTAGTTTACCTTTACCAGAGAACGAGGTTTTCGGGCCGCTAATGTTGCGGAACCCAAAATGCATCGTAGATTTCGGTACGTAGATGTATTCGTCGAGATTCGAGAAATCAGGAATTTCCGTGGGTGGGGCCTGACGTTCTTCTTGAGCCTGTAACAGGCAGGCGAAGATAAAACCGAGGGAAAAAACCAGACGAAGGGATTTCATGCAAAAGATAAGGTGCCAATTGGGACGGCAGAAAGTGGAAAATGTTGCCTAAAAGTTCAAGGATAGCGCCCCCCGCGTCAACGCGAGATTCACCCCCCCTCGCATTAGCATTCCAGCTGTCTCGCGGCCGCCCCATCTCTCGATATCATATTTTTAGATATGATTGCGGTTCTCAAAAGTGCCCAACCTCGAAAATGCAAAGTATAGACCTTAAGGGTTGATCCCCACAAACCGAAAGCTTTGAAGACTGCGATGCGGATGATGATTTTCTTGTTTTTGACCCTAACGTCGGTCGCGGCCCCGTCGCAGAGTCCTAAGCCAGAGTTCGCCGAGGTATTAAAACGCTTTCGTACGGAGGGGCCCAAAGGATGGTCATTCACTCAAAGTACCACCGCAGAAGGTCGGACCATGATCGAACGTTATGACAGCGCCCAACCAGAATTCAACCGGTGGACCCTTGTAAGCGATGACGGTCGCAAGCCCAACGATGAAGCCCAACGCCGCTATCGCGATAAGTTTAGTCGCTACTCCAGTTCGGGCACGGCTCCTCAGCTCAGCGATCAAATCGATCAGACCAGCCTAGTCGTTGAAGCGGAAACGGCCGAAAATATAACTTATAGAGGTCGACTAAAACCCTCTGAGAAGGAAGACCGGACCGCCGCCTTCCTCCGCGCGGTGATCGTTTGGCATAAAGCCACCGGCACTATTGAATCGCTTGCGATTGAAAATACGGCGCCTTTCGCCCCGTCCTTCGGCGTTAAAATTGAGCAGATGAAAACGACCATGACTTACAGCCTGCCCGCGCAGGAACGACCAAGCTTGTTGCTATCCGTCGTCACGCGTCTGCGCGGAACCGCCTTTTGGTTAAAATCTATAGATGCCGATATGACCGTGGCCTATTCGGCCTACGCCCCCGCCGAGGCCTCGCGCGCGACCCGCTAGGACACAAAGCTCCGATCACACCACCCGCTCTGCCAAGAAGTGCGTTCGCTTTTTTGCCTAAATTTGGGATGTTCCTTTTCAAGAGGTGGCGAATGGCCACGAGCTAAGATAAGGGTGAGAAATAGCGTGCTCACCAACACCAAGAGCGCACCGCTAAAGGATGCCTTTCATAGCCAACACGGCGGCGTGATCGATAACAACAGCTCTGTACGCCGATTGAGGCCGGTACGCCTCAACTCGTGGTCCACTTAAACACCGTCGTAGTAAACGGCGCGAGCGTTACCTCGATCGCCTGCGCGAAACCATCTCGCTCCGCCGGAAATGCGGTCCGTCCTCCGTCATTACCCTGCCCCGTCCCGCCGTAGTATTCGCTGTTGGAATTAATCACCTCACGCCAAATCCCACGCCGCGGTACGCCGATCGGATAATTTCGACTCGCCCCGCCCAAATGCGCCACCACGAGAAAAAGGGTCTGCTCGAAAGGATCTTTTCGCAGATAAGCGATCAGATTGGCATCGGCATCATGACAAGAAACCCAGCGAAAACCCTCTGCGTTGAAATCGTTGCGACTCAAAACGGGTTCGGCGAGGTAGAGCTTGTTCAGATCGCGCACCAAACGCCGCACGCCTTCATGGTCCGGGTATTGGCAAAGATGCCAGTCCAAGCTCGCCACATGATTCCATTCCCGCGTCTGCCCAAACTCGCAACCCATGAATAATAATTTTTTACCCGGATAGCACCACATGTGCGCATACAAGGCGCGCAAGTTCGCTGCTTTTTCCGAGATATGCCATGCACCCATCTTAAACAATAATGACGCCTTCCCGTGCACGACTTCATCGTGCGAAAAAACCGTCACAAAATTTTCCGCGTATTGGTAAAGCATCCCAAACGTCAGTTCACTTTGATGCCAACGGCGATGAACCGATTCCTTGGCAAAATACCTCAACGTATCGTTCATCCAACCCATGTTCCATTTGTAGTCGAAACCGAGTCCTCCCGCGCTCGTAGGCCGACTCACTTGCGGAAACGAAGTACTTTCCTCCGCGATCATTAACGCCCCCGGATAATACCGGTGCACCAGATCATTCACCTGCTTCAAAAAATCGATCGCTTCCAAGTTTTCTCGGCCACCTAATTTATTGGGAATCCACTGCCCCTCCTTGCGCGAGTAATCCAAGTAGAGCATCGACGCCACTGCATCCACGCGTAACCCGTCGAGGTGATAACGCTCCATCCAAGCCAGTGCGCTCGCGATTAAAAAACCGCGCACTTCATTACGCCCGTAGTTAAAAATCAAAGTCCCCCAATCCATGTGCGCGCCCTGCCGCGGGTCAGCATGCTCGTACAGATGCGTTCCGTCGAACTCGGCCAAAGCAAACGCATCCCGTGGAAAATGCGCCGGCACCCAGTCCAAAATTACTCCGATACCTCGCCCATGCAGATAATCGACAAACCACGCGAAATCCTCCGGCGCCCCAAAACGCTGAGTCGGCGCGAAAAACCCGGTAACTTGATAACCCCAAGAGCCATCGAAAGGATGCTCCGCAATCGGCATGATCTCCACGTGGGTGAAACCCATTTCCTGAACATAATTCGCCAATTCCGGCGCCAACTCACGGTAGCTTAACGAGCGATTATGATCTTCGGGCTTACGCTTCCACGACCCGAGATGAAGCTCGTAAATCGACACGGGCCGATCGAGCTGAGCTGATTGCTCACGCCGTTGCTGCATCCACGCCGTGTCGTTCCAGGTAAAAGAGCGCGTGTCACAGACGATGGCTGCATTGCCTGGGGGCGCCTCGAAATAGGTCCCGTATGGATCCGTCTTAACCGCAATGGTCCCAGCCGGATGCCGGATCTCAAATTTGTAAAGCTGCCCGACCGCGAGCCCCGGAATAAATAATTCCCAAACGCCAGAAGCTCCGAGTGGACGCATCGGAAAATAACGCCCGTCCCATTGATTAAAATTACCCACGACGGATACGCGCGCCGCCGCTGGTGCCCACACCGCAAACGCAACGCCCGGCACGCCACCGAGCTCGCACCGATGGGCTCCAAGTTTTTCATAAATACGATGCGCATTACCTTCATTAAACAGATACAAATCCTGTGCACTCAACGTCGGTAAAAAACTATAGGGGTCACTAAATTGCTGCGTATCTCCGTTGGCAAAAGTCGCTCGCAATTGATACCGAAATACGCCTGGGCGTTTCGCGATAAAGCCCTCAAAAAAACCCTCAGACGCGATCAACTTGAGCTCATGCATGGGCGCGCCCTTGGCATCCATATCGACGACGGAACAACGAATGGCCTGACGCAACAGCGCGCGCACTACCACACCCTGACTGCGCGCCCGCACGCACGGATGCATACCCAATATATCATGCGGCGTGGCGTAAGTCGCGTTGAGCAGAGAGGCGAGATCGGCTTTGGAGATAATCACGACGTTATGGTGTAGAGACTACCGCAACTCGCTGCTGCGTCTAGCCGCGAATCCTCGGCACGATCCGCGCAGGCATCGGCCGCAGCGTAACCACAAACGTTAGGGTGCACGTCAGCCCGTATTTTTAAGCCCGCCAGATATACCATTGATCGTCAGCTCAATCACTGCGCGGACCGAGTCAGCCTCGGTGGCGCTCAGTTTCTCGCCCGTCGCCGCACGCAAACGGCGCATCATCTCAACTTGAATGTAATTGAGCGGATCGATATAGGGATTTCGCAGTTGTACCGATTTGAGTAATACCGGCTCTTTGGCCAATAATTGCTTCTGCCCAGTCACCGCGAGAATCGCGGCTCCGGTGCGCGCAAATTCGGTCGCGAGTACGGCAAGTACGCGCCGGCGAATCTTAGGATCCTCCACCAGATCGGCGTAAAGTGAAGCGATGCCCATGTCGGCCTTGTGCATCGTGAGCTGTGCATTATCGATCAGGGTCTGGAAAAACGGCCACTCCGCGTGCATCGTACGCAGCAATTTACGGCCTTTGGGTCCGCGCTTCAACAGCGCGTCGAGCGCGCTACCGAGTCCGAACCAGCCAGGAAAATTAAACCGACTCTGCATCCAAGAAAACACCCACGGGATTGCCCGCAGATCGTCCACGCTCGTTGTCGCCCGGCGAAAAGTCGGACGCGAACCGAACTTTAGATTACTGATTTCATCGATCGGCGTCGCCTGTTTCCAAAACACCAGAAATTCCGGATCATCATGCACCACGGCTTTGTAAGCCGCGAATCCAGCCGCGCTCATCGCGCTCATTGCCTCACTCCATTCCTCCGGCACGACCGACGCCGTTTCAGCTGCGTGCGTACCGAGCATTACGCCATAAGCCATCTGCTCCAAAATCCGATGCGCCAGATCGGGATCATGGTAGCGCGTGGATAACACTTCGCCCTGTTCGGTAACGCGGATGCCGCCATCGCGCAAACCTGCAGGCTGAGCCAAAATAGCCTTCGCCGCGGGTCCACCACCGCGCGCGATGCTACCACCGCGACCATGAAAGAGTGTCACCCGCACGTCGTGCATCCGCGCCACTCGCGCAATTGCATCCTGCGCCTCAAAGAGCGCCCAATTCGCCGTAACATAGCCACAATCTTTATTACTATCCGAATAACCAAGCATCACGTGCTGGTGGGCCGGCTTAAGTCGACCCGGCAGCGTAAATAAACCGGATAAAATTTCAGGCGCACGTTCTAAGTCATCGAGCGTCTCAAATAGGGGCGCGATCGGTAGCTTTGCGCCCGTGATCGCTTGTAAAAACTCCAACTCCAAAACATCCGAGACGCCATCAGTCATACTGATGATCGCGATACCCAAAGCCTCCGGTCCGAAACGTGACGAAGCCCGTGTAGCCAAGGCCAGCGGATCTAGCACATGCCGTGTCGCTGCGGAAAATTTAGCCAGCGCCGCCGCGGACAACGGTTTCGCCCGTCCTATCGCCGCGAGCAACACCTCGCGTTTTTCTAGTTCAGCCAGCTTTGCGTAATCCGCGCGCTCGAGCACCTCGGCCACCGCGGCCTCATGATGGGAGGAATGTTGGCGAATATCCAGTCGGGCCGTGTGCAGACCGAAAACCTCAAATTGTTCACCTAGTGCCTTGAGCTCTCCATCGACCAACATTGCGCCTTTTCCTGCTGAGAGACTCGCGCGGATTGTTTCCAAAGTCTCATCAATGGTGTCGCGACTTAGACAGATTTCGTCCGGGGGTTCCTCAGCTAGCACGCTGCCGTCGCGCACTTCATTGACGGCCTGAGCGAGCCGCTCACGGAGCACGCCAAGCAACAAACGATAAGGCTCATGCGGGTAGCGCTTGCCCAACTCCTCAATATGTTTCGAGACGCATAAATTTTCCCGTAATTCTTTTTTCAACGCCGGCACAACCGAATCACGGCGATCACTCACCGTGAGCGTGCGGGCCAATTCCCTCGCCGCGAGCCGCAGTTTTTCAATCGCTAGACGGCGGTGAAGCAACAGCACTTCTGCGCTCACGGCTCCCGTAACGCCAGGATTACCGTCACGATCACCTCCTATCCAAGAACCAAACGCTAGCCACCGTCGCGGCGCGCGAACGCCCGGATAGTGCCGAGCCAAAGCCCGCGTCATGTCCGACTGCAATCGCGGCAGCGTAGCGTACAAGGTGGTATCGAAATACCACAAACCTGTCTTCGCTTCATCGGTGACCTCGGGCCGTGCCGACCTACTACGATCCGTCAACCAAAGCGAAGCGATCTCGCGCTCCACGCATTCGGCATCTAGCAGTGCCGGATCGGTCAACAAAGCCGGCTGCGCCCGCAGCCTTAAAATTTCTCCCAATCGGCGCAACTTGGTAAGCAGCGTGCGTCGTTTCGATTCGGTCGGATGCGCAGTGAACACCAGTTCAATGTTCAATCGATCCACGAGCGCCTGCATCCCCGCCGCCCCCACGCCCCGACGCTTTAATTCCATCACCGCCGACTCGATGGATTCACGCATTGGAGGCAACGCCGTCGCATCTAGACCACGCGCAGCACGGCGTCGCCGCAACAAAGTGATCCGAAAATTTTCCTCCGCCAAATTTACTAGTTCAAAATACAGGGTAAACGCCATCGCCTGATTGAAGGCATCAGTCGGCGAAAGCGCCGCCACTTCCATCGCAAGCGAGCGCGCCGCGGCATCGTCACCAGCCCGTCGCGCTTTTGCTCGTTGCCGCAACTTCTCAACTGTCTGAAACGTCTCCGGTCCTTCGAGTCGGGTGATTACACGACCCAACGCACTGCCAAGTGCACGCACTTCAGCGCGTAACGCAGTCATTTCCTGAAGAGCAGAGGAACGTGAGGAATTTTTTTTGGCCATGAACTAATTGCACGATGCAACGCGACGAACCATGGCAAAAGCTAAAACTACGCCAATTATGAAAACCCCGCCGGAGGCTTGCTTGCCCACGTGCCCGCGCCTTTGCTCTGCGGGTGTTTCGTCGTCCCGTCCTAGTTTCAATTTTTTTGCTGACTGCCTTCACGAGGCTATCTGCGCAATCTCTTGCGCCCAATCAGAACACTCCAACCCCAGCGGCTGCGCCGACTTCGGCAACACGTCAACTCGACGTGAGCGCAGAGCGGAGCTCATTTGATTTCGCTTCAGGTGAGCAAATCCTCACTGGTCACGCGCGAATCAGCGACGGCCTAACGCTGCTGACCGCTGACGAAATTCGATATAACGCACGCACTGATATAGCGGTCGCCGCCGGCCACGTCACGCTCACCCGCGGCCCCCAGCGTTTGCTCGCCGACCAACTCACCTACGACCGACGTGCGACGTCGTTCTCGGCGCAAATGATTCGAGTGGGCTATTATCCCTTTTATGTGCGCGGCGCGTCTGCCGTAGGCACGCTCAACGAAATCAACGTCACGGAAGCTACCGTAACCTACCGCGAGCCCGGTCCGTGGCAACCTACGGTACAATCCTCACGCATACTCTATGCACCTAACCGCAACCTTCGCAGCGAAAACACTCGGTTTGGTCTAGGTAACGCCCAGCCATTTGCCTTGCCGCGCATTCAGCAAAATCTTGATGAGCCCCTCATCTCGTATCTCACGTTCACCGGCGGTTACCGCAAAACTCTTGGTGCTTACGTCGAAGGGGGGCTCCGCATTCCCCTTAAACATGGCGTAAAAATTGGGGGCGATGTTGGTCTTTACACCGCTCGTGGTCTCATGGCCGGACCTTCTGCTAGCTACATCGGCGAAAACGAGGGACGCGATTTACATGGTTATTTTCGCTCCGGTTTCATCCGTGATCATGGCGACAAACTGACCGACATCCTGGGCCAACCCGTTCCGACTAATCGCGGTTACGTCGATTGGCAGCACTCGCAGAGGCTCGCCGAAAACCTTACCCTCGCCGGTCAGATCAACATGTGGCGTGATTCCGAGGTCGTCCGCGATTTCCGACCGCGCGCTTTTTTCCCAGTTCAAACCCCCGATACGTTTGTTGAAGCCATTTACTCCGGTCACAATTACTTCATCTCTCTATTCACGCGGCTTCAACCGAACTCGTTCGACCAAGTCCAAGAGCGTCTTCCCGAGATTCGCTATGATTTGATGCCTGTCGCCCTCGGCATCGGCGGCCTTTACCAACGTGCCCAAGCGAGCGTTGTCTCACTACGCGAGCGTCCTCCCGCACAGATCGGGCCACGCCTGGTCAGTGACCGCGCAGACGCGTATTACGCCCTCACCCGTCCCTTCACGCCGCGAGAATGGCTCGCGATAAGTCCCACCGCTGGTGCCCGCGTGACGCACTACGCCAATACCACCGGCGCAAGTGTGCCAGGCGGTTACACCCGCGTGCTCGGCGAAGTCGGCATCGACGCCTCGCTCCGCGCCAACGCCACCTACACCTACAAAAACGCCCAGTGGAAAATCGATGGCCTACGCCACCTGATCACGCCCAAATTAAGTTATCGTTATATTCCGCAGGGAGATCTCGGGCGGCGCTTTATTCCCGCTATCGATCGCCGCGAGCCGCTCACCAGCTACCTGCGCCCGCTCGGCCTTGGCGATCAGCGCAACCTAGACGAACTCCACGCTACCAACACCCTCCGCCTCGGCCTCGACAATACTATTCAAACCCGCGACCACACCTACGGCTCGCGCGACCTGTTTGTTTTCAATCATGCCGTTGACTTCCGATTTCACCGCGAGCCCGGCCAACGTGATTTTTCCTCCGTCCACACCGAGCTCGCCCTCATGCCTGCTTCTTGGTTCCAGCTCGACGTTTACGAAAGCTTCACTCCCCAAACCGGCACGCTACAAGAACTCAACTCCGGCATCACCGTTCGTGACGGCACCGCTTGGTCCCTGCGCTTTGCCACCAATTTTCTGCGCCGCGAGAGCGAAGACTACCGCATCGAAGGCCGGGCCCACCTTAACGAAGCCTACGATGTACTCGCCCGGCTTCAATACGACGCGCGCACCCGCCGCCTCAACGAACAAGCTTACGGCCTCGTCCATAACCTCGATAACACCTGGCTTATCGAGTACGTCGTTTCCGTTTACTCCGGCCGACGCCGCGAAAATGGCTTCGGCTTCAACATTCAGATCGAGGCCCGCAACTACTGAGCCGCCCCGTGCCGCTCGCTACTCTCGGTCGGGGCGCTGCCCAAGTAGCATGCCTGAACACCGATCGAGCGATCTAGCGATCATCCACCCTTCTAGCATTCATCCTTTAATCCTCACTTTTTACACTCATGAGCCTCGCCGGTAGCCAACAGAAAATATTCCTCCGCCTCGTAACAGTCTTGCGCCCCCACTGGCACAACGACCCTTCGCTTCCCCTTCGTATCCAGCAGGAATTTGCCGCCAACCGCTCTTTCGGTTCCCGCGACCGCAAACTCTACCGCGAGTTACTTTATACCACGCTACGCTTTCTGCCCTGGATCGAGCCCCTCTTCGACACCGATCCCATCCGCGCCGCTCAATGTGTCGCCTGGCTCGCCGCCGATCTCCCCGCCACCCGCGCCTACCGCGCTGGGACCTGCGGTGATTGGCCCGCCTGCCCGAATACTGTCGCGGCCAAAGCCAAATACCTCGGCGCCGATCCGGCCACGGTTCTGCCCGCGTGGCTACCGCGCCATTGCCCCCCCGCTGGCTTGGCACCCGATCTCGACGCGCTGCACACCCGAGCCGCACTCTGGCTTCGACTTCAAACGTCCGACGCCACCCCCGTCCTCGCCGAATTCACCAGCCTAGGTTGGCCGTCCCGCGTCTCCCGAGTCTTGCCGGGCGCCGTAGAACTTCTCGCTGAAGCCGATATCACCAAAACCAAAGCCTTTCTCTCCGGCCTAGTCGAAGTCCAAGACCTCGGCTCTCAATTGATCCTTGCCGCCGCCGGTATCGCCCCAGGCGGACGTTGGCTCGATGCCTGTGCGGGCGCCGGCGGTAAATCCCTCCAGCTCGCCGCTCTGCTTGGCCCGAACGGCCACATCGACGCCTACGACATTCGTCCAAGCGCCCTAAAAGAACTCCAAATTCGCGCCCAACGCGCCCACCTGAACCAGATCACCCCACTGAGTGCCGCACCCACCGGGCTCTACGACGGCGTCCTCGTTGATGCTCCGTGCAGCGGCTCCGGGACGTGGCGCCGCGCACCCCACCTAAAGTGGACCACGACCCCCGCCCAAGTCACCGCCGCGGCGGCCACCCAACTCCAACTCCTAACCACCTACTCTGCCCACGTACGTCCCGGCGGCCGCCTGCTCTACGCCACATGCTCACTTAGTCGCTTTGAAAACGAAGCCGTGGTCGGTGACTTTCTAGCTGCAAACCCGACCTTTAAAACCGAGGCACTCACGCAAAATTTTGGCTTCATTGCCGACCCCGTCACCGGCGGCCTCACGATTCTACCCGCCCGCCACAATACCGACGGCTTCTTTGTCGCCGCCCTCCGCCGAGCCTAAAGCCCGCCTGCAGTTTTTATTTGCCGCGCCCCGCTACCGCTCAAATCTCTCTCTTCACCGTGGCTCCCGATACCGACTACCGCATCAAGCTCCAGGTCTTTGAAGGCCCGCTCGATCTTCTGCTTTTCCTCATCCGGAAAAACGAAATCGATATTTACGACATTCCCATCGAATCGGTCACCAAGCAATACCTCGAAGCCCTCCGCGCGATGCAATCGCTCGACCTCGAGGTTGCCGGCGAATTTTTTGTCATGGCCGCTACGTTGATGGAAATCAAGAGCCGCATGCTCTTGCCCAAAGGACTCCACGCCATCGATCCCAACGCTAACCCCGAAGACGACATCGATCCGCGCTGGGAACTGGTCCACCAGCTCCTCCAATACAAAAAATTCAAAGAGGCCGCCGGCGAGATCGCAACGATCATACGTCGCCAACAAGACCTAATGGAGCGCCACGTCTCCGCCCTCAGCGCGGAACTCGAGGATCGCCCTCTCAAAGCCGTTGGCCGCATCGAGCTTTGGAATACGTTCAACATCGTCCTACGCCGCCTCGCTGAAAAACTTGTCGTGGGTGAAATCCAAGACGAGTCGATCACTGTCTCCGACCAGATGGAGTGGCTGCTCACCCGCATCCAGACCGAGAAGTCTTTTATCTTTTCCCACCTTTTCCCCCAAGGCACTACCCTACGCGAACTCGTCGCCACTTTCCTCGCCGTCCTAGAACTCACCCGCCTCGGCAAACTCCGCATCGCCCAGAACGAATCCTTTACTGATATTGTCTGCTCAGCGCGCGAGGAAAACCCACTTGAAACTCCGGCCGAGCCGGCCACGGTCCTCGCGTGAGCAAACCTCGCAAACCCACCCCCCCGAAAGCCGGCTTGGTCGGACTTGGGCTCGACAACACCGACGGCCACAAACGCCTGACCACCGGTGAGCAATTCGCTATCGTCGGAGGCTCCGCTGAAACTCACGACCGCATGACGGAAACCGTCGTCAAAACCTTCGAAGAACTCAAAACCCGCGGTAAACCCCTGCACAAAGTTGAGCCTCAGGAACTCGCCGAAATCCTCCATAAATCCACTCCGCGCTGATACCCTCGCTTGCGTTTCCCGCCATCAAGTCCCTCTTCTGTACTAAATCATTCATTACCATGTCCGAAAAAATCGCCAACCTCACCACCGATAACTTCAAGGCCACCGTCGCCGCAGCGACCACGCCACTGCTCGTAGATTTCTGGGCACCCTGGTGCGGCCCCTGCAAAGCCATCGCGCCTATTTTAGAAGAACTTGCCACTGAGATGACTGGCCAAGTTCAGATCGCCAAGGTCAACATCGACGACAACGATTCAATCGCCGCAGATTACGGCATCCGCGCAATCCCCACGATGCTCCTGTTCAAAAACGGCCAAGTCGCCGAACAACTCGTCGGCATGATGCCCAAGGCTGCAATCAAAGCCAAAATCACCGCCCATATCTGATCACCCCGCGCAGCTGACTGAAACTTTCTGCCCCGACGTTTCCCCGTCGGGGCTTTTTTGTGCGCTCTCCGCTCCCGCACGAACGCTTCGCCATTGCGCCGTTCCGCGCTCCCGTCCCAACTCGCCTAAACCCCCTGCGCCCCTGTGACCTCAAATCTTCGCCATTTAATCCGATCCGCCCTCGCGCTCGCCCTCGCC
>CANHAH010000048.1 GCA_947458705.1 Opitutia bacterium
CGACATCATCACCGAGCAGCTTTTCAAAGACTACGGCCTCACCGAGGTCTATGACATTGTGGGACTCTCATCTGGCGTGCAAAGCACCCAACGCGCGGCCACCGGTAACCTTGAGAGCTACACCATTCGTGGCTTCACGACATTTTTTAGCGCGCGCAATGGTAATACCAATCTCCGTAGTTATGATTCGGCCAACGTATCCCGCGTCGAGGTCGTCAATGGGCCCGCCTCGGTACTCTATGGCCAACTCGATCCCGGAGGCGTTGCTAATACGGTCACAAAACAACCCTCGGCCAAACCATCATCCAATCTTCGTCTCGAGCTGGGATCTTGGAGTTACTACCGAGCTGAACTCGGGACCACTGGACCGCTGAATAAATCGGGCACACTCACGTATCGCGTCGATGGTTCGTGGACTGATCGCGAGGGTTATCGCGACTTCGATCAGATGCAGAAAACGTTTATCGCTCCGGTTGTTCGTTGGGCTCCGCGCAAGGGCACCGCGCTCACGCTCGATCTCGAATCGGCGGATATGGACCTCACCGGCGTGGCTAACTGGCCGCGCTATAATAACCGCGTGGTCACGCCCTTCGTCGTAAAATTCGCGGATATGATTCCGCGTACCTGGAATGGTCAGGGTCCCGGTCTCGGCACGCACACGGGCAACCGAATCTATTCTGCGACCCTCGACCATGCGTTCACCGATCGCATCATTTTACGTAACGTCGCCGGCGTGACCAACTACCGTCGCAATGCTTACGAGGCTGGGGCCACGTCGATTGCGATCACAGCGACTACACCCGCGGGACAGTTACCGTATTCGCGTAGCCTTAGCGGTAGCTATTCTAACGGACAAACCTTCGCCAACACGCTGAATCTCGCTGGGCGTTTCGACTTCACAAAACGTCATTATACGCGACTGGTCGCTGGTTGGGACTACGTCGCTGCGCGCAGCTACAGTGAAAGCCGGGCCTCCGGCGTGGTCGGCGGCCTTGGTGTCGTGACTCCGGCCAATTGGGATTTAGCTAATCCGGCGACCTGGGATCGTAATGTTCCCGCCCTCTCCGCTTTGCGGGTGACTGGTGTCAGTGGCGCCCGATTTTGGGAGGATAAATTTTATCTGGTCGACGCGCTCGCGCTCTTTGATGAGCGCCTAATGTTTCTCGGCGGTCTTAATTACTCGAAAATCCAAAGCCTCACACTCAACTATGTGGCCAACACCCGACTGCGCATCGAGCGCGATCGCACCACCCCCCAGGCTGGCGCTGTGTTCCGCGTGACGAAAGCACTTGGTTTCTACGCCAATTACTCGGAGTCCTTCCGCCAAATCACTTCGTTGCGCACCAACGCTGATCGCTCCCAGACACCTTTCGATCCGCTAATCGCCGAAGGCCTAGACTATGGTTTGAAATTTGATTTTGGCGACGGTCGCTACAGCGGACAAGCTACGGTTTTCGACACAAAAAACATCAACGGCCGGCAGTCTTTCAACGCCACGGACGCCATCGGCGCCTATACCTACGAAACCCAGGTTGGCGAAAATCGAGCCAAGGGCTTTGAACTGCGTCTTTCTGCAAATATCACGAAAAATTTTCAACTCGTCGGCGGTTACACGCAAACACACTCCTACATTTCAAAAAATCCCGCCAACCCTGCCATTGTTGGTCGCGCTCAAATCCGCTCACCCACGCACACGGGTACGATCACGACCTCCTATCGTTTTTCCCAAGGTTGGCTCAAGGGCTTCTCCACCGGCGCTAACATTAGCTACCGCGGCGAAGCGAAAGCTTTCGAAACTAACGACGCTTATCCCTACTTGCTTGATCCCCGCGTGGTCGTGAATGCGCGCGCCGGCTACAGCGCTAAGACGTTTGGAAAACCGGTCACTTACAACCTAACTCTCTCTAACTGCTTTAACGAAAAATATTACCCCAGCTCCATCTCGATGGGCGATCCGCTCTCTTATCGCCTGAGCGCCGAATACCGTTTCTAACCTCGGACTGAAGCCAATTCACGCCAACGAGTATCAGCCATGCGACGCGCTCTAGAGTTCTTCGCTTTGCTACTAATCGTCACCTTTTCGTGGGTGAGCGGCGCTGAGGTTCACATCGTCAATCATGCTGAAACACCGGTTTACGCTACAGCAATAACTCTGCCTGCGAACGAATTGTACGCGGCGCTAAAATTGCCTCGTGGTACACCGTTGGTCGATGCACAAACGATCCTTCTTCCGGGTCGAGAAAAAGACGTAGACGTCGTGCGGGCATATGTGTCGTTGCAGCCGGGCGAGCGGCGGGAATTGAAATTGCGTCCAGCGTCGCAGTGGGGGCATGTGGCGCACGCTCAGTTTGACGCTACCGCTGGGACGGCGGCGCTCGGCAACGGCATCGTGTCACTAGACTATCGTCGCGGACAGTGGAGCCTGTCCTTTGCTGGCACGCTTGGTGGCCCTCGGCAAATTTTGAAGGGTTGTGCGTTGGATGCGTGGCTTGATGCGGAACGGCGCGGGCGCCTTATGGGTTACAAACCTGAGGCGGTGAGCGAACTAGGACTCATTCATTTAGGAGAGGCGCAGTTGCTTGGTGGTGAAGCGAAGACGCATGATGACGGCTCCGCCACGCTGACGCTGCGTAAAGGATTCAGCGGATTTGCGGCGGATGTGAATTGGACCGAAATCTACACGTTGCCGGCGGGTGCCCCCGTGTTACTGTATCGCACGATTTTCGAAACCAAAGCCGAGGCGAAACGCTATTTGGCCTTTGTAGAGTTGGGCGGCGGGGTGCGCGGTGAATTTGGCAATCTACTTCAAGGTAAACTGCGATTTAAGTACGACGACCCGAAGGCACCGAATCGCATTTTACTTTCTGGCGGCAATAACGCTTTCACGCGTCTTGGCTGGCGCGCTGAGCGTTGCTGGGTCGGGGTGGAGTCCGAGTTGGGTTGTGGGGTGGGCGTCGCGACCACTAAGGAAATCACCCGCGCTTTACCGGGCAGTAGTGTGTGGTCATTCGGCAACGCAGGTTTTTTTGCCCGCCTCATCGATCCTGTGCAGGAGAATTTCCCTTACGAGTTGAGCGCCGGTCATCCTCTAGACTTGGGGTTGGCGTTTGTCGCGACCAGCGGTGGCACCGACATTTGGAATCAAACCCGACACTTCTTTTCCGCTGTCACTCGCGGGCAAAACCCACCCTTGGCTTCATCTTGTGCGCTGTATCTTGACGGGCAGCCGTTGCAGGCGGGTGAGGTACAAGTTTTCCGAGACCCTCTGGTCTCGCAGGCCGCGCTCGAGATAGCATTTCAGCGAGATTATAGGCTCACCGTCCAAGCGGTCGATGCCACGCCTGCGAATCCGATCGTTATCACCGCTCGACCGCTCGACGCTCATCGTCCCCGCTCTGAGATCACGCTTATGAAGCTTGAACAGGCGGGTGTACAAACAGTGGATTTTACTAAACTGACGACGTGGGCCGGCCAGCGTCAGGCTTTTGCCCTTCAGGTTAACCGCTCGGCCAGCGCGCGCCTCACCTCGCTCGCTTTGGAGCCGACGGGATTTCCTGCCCCTAAATTGGAAACCCCTGCCGACGGCATGCGATTGACCGATCTGGCGTCGTTCTTCCGTTGGCAACAGGTGAAGGGCGCCGTCGATTATGAGGTAGAGTTGTCGCGCGACGTGGAGTTCACCTCCCCGAAAACGTTGGCTGTGCGCTCGGAGGTTGAATGGCCGTATTACCTGCCTACGGATGCCGAATTACCTGCGCCGGGCACATGGTTTTGGCGGGTGCGCGCGAGGGAGCCTGGGCGCCCCGGGCAGTGGTCCTTGGCACGTCGGTTGGAAATCAACGCCGACCATACGAAGAAGCCTGTGACATTCCCGATCTCCGCTGCTCGACCGCTCCTCACGATCGAGGCATCGCGGGTCAAAGATCTGGGTAAGTTCACGCACACCGTGCCGGCGGATCTTAAGCCCTTCGTCGCTATTAACTGCCACACACATTTGGGCTGGATCGATTATCTCAAACCGCTGCAAGCCGCCGAGCAGTCGGCTTTTATTCGTACGCACATGCCTGGGCCGATGTCGCTTTGGACCCCGCTCGCGGCCGTAGAGGAAATTTTTCAAACTTACCCCAACGTCATCGGTATCATGGGTGGCGAGACTCTTTCGGCACATTACCACGGTGGAGCGCACCAGCTCTTTATTCAACGACTCGTGAAGCTATGCGCAAAATACGGCCGGATTTTTTACGAGGCTGATGGCACTTATCCGGAAGAAAATAAATGGGAAGCGCTCTACGCTAAAGAAGGCGAATTCATGAGCGAGTATCGCGACCACTTCGTTTTTGCGCAGAAAAATAACATTCTTCACCGACAGTTCGTTTCACAAAGCTCCGTGCTGGGGCTCTATCTTTCTGGTGCCATCCCCCACCAAGGCGCTTGGGAAGACGGCGGTTGGTACTGGCAGCAGACAGGATTCCGTAAACTCGGTGATATTCGAGGTCAACGCGGTGGCGATACGATGGATCTTCCTCGTATTTTTTGGGCGCTAAATTTTGTCATGGGTCTGAGTCGAGGCTGCGATGTTTACAGCCTCGAAGGTCAGACCGGCACCGCTCAAGTTCCTGCCGGCTGGAGCGTCGCCTCGCGTGGACTCCCTCCCGACCGATTGCCAGCCGCACACTGGACTACAGAAGGAGAGCTCACCCCCGTGTTTCATCGCTACATTGCTCCAGTTATTCGCGGCCTCATCGAACATCAATTAATTCCCACAAAAAACCAACTACTCGCGAATATTCGTCTCGCGGTTTACAACGACGGTGCGCCTAAAAAAGCAAAGGCCGACCCGTATTATTACGAGTGGGAGGCCCTCTATCGCGGTACTTACGGCTTTCGCGATGTCGGCGTCATCCCAGGCACGTTGATGGAATTTTTCCCTAACACGGGCCGTTATTTTTATTTTCCAGTTTTCCCGCAGGGCAGGGTGGACCTCGGTCACTCAATTAAGACTCTCCCTCTCTCGCAATTGAACCAGTCGGATGTCGTCCGGACTCGATTCGACCAGGCGTACCCGGCTTGGTACCAAGGTGAAGCGCTGGTCGCACTGGTGGGCGACACCCTCACGGTTCTCAACACTCATGAAAATCGTGACATCACGGAAAGCTATACCGTGCCGTTCACGGAACGGGGTCCCTTTCAATCACTCTCAGGCAAAATCGGTCCGCACGCTTACGTGCTGGGAAAATTTGATCAGAACAACCGTCGCCTTTGGCTTCAGGCTAACACCGAATACAGCGAACGGGATACGGTGCTTAATATCGCCCTGCACCAATCCCCCCGCGTCAAAATCACGCCCTCCGCCGCCGCCAAACATAACACCTGGGACGCCTCCACGGGCCTCTTAAGCCTGCAACTTTCGCACACCGAAGGTGCCGTGGAGATTGAAATCGAAACCGCTCCTTAAAAATTTTCGCCTCGGTTCGTTCCAAGAATTTTGCCTCGCGCTATGAAATTCAACAACACCTCACTGCTTGTTTTTCTGGGCTCGATGAACCTCGCTGTAGCTGCCGATTCGGTGTTGCCGACCAAGCCCAGGCCCGTCGAACCCGCTTTTACTCCGATCACTGATGATCCCCGCCTGCCTCGCGTATTATTGATCGGTGATTCCGTTTCCATCGGCTACACGCTTATGCTCCGCCAAGAACTTGCGGGCATTGCCAACATCCACCGTCCTCCCGCCAACTGCGGATCTACTAAAATCGGCCTCCGCGATCTCGAACGCTGGCTTGGCGAAAAATCTTGGGACGTGATCCATTTCAACTTCGGCCTTCACGATCTCGGCTACCGTTGGACTGAGGACACGAACCTCAACGCCCAAGGCGTCTACGCCACACCAAAAAATGGCGGACATCAAAACGTTCCGCCCGAAAATTATGCCAAAAATCTCCGCACGCTCGTCGCGCGCCTGAAGCTCTCCGGTGCGAAACTCATTTTCGCCACCACTACGCCCGTTTCGGCTGACCTCCATTCCTATGTAAAAGCCGCCGAACATCCTTACAACGTCGCCGCTCTCCAAGTGATGGCCGCGGAAAATATCGTCGTTAATGACCTCTGGGCGTTTGCCATGCCGCAAATCGAATCTCTGCAGATCCCAGGCAATCCACATTTCACCGCGAAAGGTTCCGCTGCGCTTGCCCGCCAAGTTGCCTTGTCGGTGCGCGCGCAATTGGCGGTCGCCCCGGCCGAATTTGATCTTGGCGCGCGCGTGCAACCAGCTCCTCTTACCGCGCGTTTTTTGGATCCTGGTTGGCATATTTGGTGCGGCGCGCCGATCCGCGGAGATGACGGCAAATATCATCTGCTCTACTCGCGCTGGCCTGTCGGTGTCGGTTTCGCCCCAGGCTGGGCGTTACACTCTGAAATCGCTTACGCCGTCGCCGATCAACCACTCGGACCCTACAAATTCGTGCACATCGCCCTGCCTGCGCGCGGAGTGAACCCCGCCACTGGAAAAAAATTTTGGGATGGTGACGTCACACATAATCCCAATCTGCTCCGCCATCCGAACGGGAAATATTATCTTTTTTACATGGGTGAATACGGCGACGGCCAAGACTACCCGATGCACCGCAACCACCAACGCATCGGCGTCGCGATCGCGGATTCTCCCGCCGGCCCGTGGCGGCGTTTCGATGATCCTATCGTGGATATCAGTGCCGATCCGACGGCGTTTGATTCCCTCTGCGTGACCAATCCCGCCGCGGCCGTGCGGCCTGATGGTGGCATTCTTCTCATTTATAAAGCGGTTCAAATCATCGCAGGCAAACCTATGGGCGGAAACGTCCGCTATGGTGCCGCGCTCGCGGCCACACCCGAAGGGCCCTACATCAAAACGCTCGGTCGCATCTTTGAACCTGAGTCTACCTCAACCACGCAACACTGGATGTTCGCCGAGGATCCCTTTGTGTGGTTCAGCCGTACCGCGGGTAATTGTTATTATGCAGTCGCCCGCGATGTTGTCGGCGAGTTCACCGGCGCTAAAGGCGGCCTCGCGCTTTTTCAGTCAGCCGACGGTTTAAAATGGCGCGCAGCCAATCACCCCAAAGTACTCGGCGCAAAATTCACGTGGGCAGACGGTTCGTTGAGTAAAACCCAGGTCGAACGCCCCGCGCTGCTCTTCGACGAACGCGGCCAACCCATTGCGCTCTTCGGCGCGACGGATGGCTACCGCAAAGACGGCCAAACCTCGTTCAACGTCCACCTGCCGCTGATACAGCCTTAGTGAACATTTTTATCGCTCCGTTATTTACGCTCACCGCTAGTCTCGATCAGCCCATCCCGCGCTCTCGCCATGACTTTTTTTCGTCTCAGCATTTTAATTTTACTGGTCACTCGACTCGCTCACGCGACGCCTCCGGCCTCGGACTATGAGTTGCTTTTTTCCGATGAATTTAACGGAGATCGCGTCAATGAACGCGATTGGGATTTCCGCCTTGGTCCGCGCACCGGCACTGGCATCGACGGCCTCAACCTTGCCCGTAATGTCCGCGTGGTTGAGGGCCACCTTGTCGTCATGGCCAACCGCGAAATCATCGACGGCCGGTCCGCCAACACGGGTGGCGGTCTGATTAGTAAACATCGTTTCGGCTACGGCTACTACGAGTGCCGCTCTCAACCCTTCATGGCCGGCCGCGGCGTTCACACGGCATTTTGGCAGCGCGGCATGGGCGGCCTTGAAAATAATTCTATCTTCGAAATCGATTCCCACGAAATCGACTCCACGCAAAAAATTGCGTGCAACAATCTCTACGTCGACATCTCGACAAAGGGCTATCTCGAGCTGGCTTGGCCGCACCGCGGCCAAGTCCCTCTCCAGCTGCCACCCGATCGTTGGTGGATCGACGCCTACGAATACACGCCTGACGGGGTTATTTTTTATGACCATGGAAAAATCGTCGCTCGGGCAGAATTTCCCGATCTGGTCGCGCAGCAGAATATTTGGCTCACCGCGCTCAACGGCGTGGGTCACGTCGATGCGGATCAACAGCCCGGCGAAACGCGTTTCGATTATTTTCGTTACTACGCACGCGACTATCCCGGTGCGACGCTCCTGGCCAACGGCGGCTTCGAATACAATCAGGACAAGGTCGACCTCGAGCGCCCCGTCGCGTGGCAAGAACTGGGTGACGTCGCCGCCAGTCGTGTCGTGCGCGGCGATGCTGAGCAAGGCGACTTCAAGCTGCGTCACGAGAGCGACAGCGCGTACACCGTCACCACGACGCAAACCCTGCAATTTATCCGCAACGGCGACTACGAGCTCCGCGCCCGCGTGCGCCGCGTCGGCGGCCAATCGACCGCCTGCCTTCGTGTCTCAGCCTACGGTGGTCCCGATCTCACCCTGGCTATTCCCAGCTCCGCCGAGTGGGCCGAGGTGCGTCTGCCCAGCGTCCCCGTATCTACTCACGGTGTCACGATCGCCGTCGTCTCGGTCGCTGGCGTGGGTGATTGGCTCGAAGTCGACGAGGTGCAGTTCATGAAACCACCTTTGCCCGGTCAGCAACCGCGGCCTTCCCGCTCATTCGCCTACCGCGAAGGCGAACCGCTTTGGCAACTCGCCCAAGCCGCACCCATTTCATTCACGGGCGACGAAAAATTCTACTTCTTCGGCCGCAACTGTGGTCTCGGTGACACTATCACTGTATCATTTGTCATGCAGCCTGCGAAACGGTCCGATACGTTTCCGATCGCTCGTCTGCCCAAGATAGGTCGCGCTGGTTGGGGGGTCGGACTCACAGCTTCAGGTGATGTCATCTTTCGTCTTGGCAGTCACGCTGAGCACTACGACGTCGTTGCTCACGCTGATTATCGCACCAGCGTCGCCACACGCGTCACCTGTGTCTATGACCGCGGGACCGCTTTGATCTACCTCGATGGTAAACTCACACGGCGTGTTGATGAGCTTACGTTTACGCCCACTGACGTGACTGCACCCGGGCGCCTTGGGGCCAATAGCGGCCTCTACGAGGCGGTCGGTGATGTCACCCTTACGGCCGCCGCTCCTCCAGCTAAAGTACGCCGACTCCAGAATTACGTCGGATCCCTTGGCGCGGTTCGTGTCTTTAATCGAGCTCTAGCAGCTGCTGAAGTTGCCGCTCTGTCTGCTGAGTCACCATAATGTTCTCCCGAGCCTGCATCGCTTGGTTTTTTTTCTTACTTTGGATGAGTGGGGTTCGCGCAGCTAACTCACCGGACTCGATTTGGCGTATTATGCCCGTCGGAGATTCAATTACGGAGGGTGGCTCCACGTTTACAAATTATCGTCCGCTATTGTCCGAAAAACTTCGGGCGGCTGGCTTCCTCTTTGCGTTTGTTGGTACGCGAGGTGCGCCGCCGCTCCTTCACGAGGGCTACGGCGGTAAGACCATCGAGTTTCTAGCCAACACGGTGCCAGCTCACTTTGCGGAAAACCCGGCTGATATTATTTTGCTCCATGCGGGTCATAATCACTTCAACGAGGAGAAACCTATTCCTGGTATCGTCGCGGAGACCGAGCGACTGATCGGCGCCGTTCGTGCGATTAACCCGCGCGTGATAGTCTTGGTCGCACAAGTGATAACCAGTGGTAAACTCCCCAAGTACGCCTACATCCCTGAACTCAATCTCGCTATAGCGAAACTCGTGAACCGACTCCACTCCAATGCTCAACCCGTGATCCTCGTCGATCAAGCGACTCATTTTGATTGGAAGACCGATACGATCGCGGACCGAGTTCATCCCAATGCGACTGGGGTCGCCAAGATGGCAGAGGTTTGGAGTACGGGTTTGCAGCCGTTGCTTAAGCAGGATCCACCCGCCGCTCGGTGAACGACTTCACTTCCGCAGCCTTTGCCCTCAGCCCGAGTCTTCCCAACCGTCATTTTTTCTTCCCCGCCTCTGTCTCGTCTACCTGCCCGCATGAACCATCATAATTTAGTTACTGACTTCGTCGTGGTCGGCGGCGGTTTGGCCGGCGTCTGTGCCGCGCTCGCGGCGGCGCGCAACGGTGCGAAGGTCGTGCTCGTGCAAGATCGCTCCGTGCTCGGCGGCAACGCTTCTAGCGAAGTCAAAATGCACATCGTCGGAGCCGATTGCCACGGCACCCGCCCCGGCGCGCGCGAATCCGGCCTCATCGAGGAATTCAAACTCGAGGACGCCGCCCGGAATCCTCACCGCTCTTACTCGCAGTGGGATTTGCTCCTCTACGAAAAGGTCGTGCTTGAGCCCAATATCTCACTGCTCCTCGACACTGATTGTATCGGCTGCGAACTCGACCTCTCCGCCGGCACCCGCCGCATCACCGCGGTCAAGGCGGTGCGTCAATCCACCGAAGACACCTTCACGATCACCGCTCCGTTTTTTGCCGACTGCTCCGGCGACGGCCGACTGGGCGTGGAGGCTGGCGCGGATTTCATCGTTGGCCGCGAAGCGCGCGCGACGACCGGAGAGAGCCTTGCGCGCGACATCGCCGACGCGCACACACTGGGCAGTTCGATTTTGTTCACCGCCCGGCAGCATGCGACGCCGCAGCCTTTCATTGCGCCGCCATGGGTGCGGTCATTCAAAAAAAACGAGTTTAAGCACCGCCCGGTGAAGGGCTATGAATACGGTTATTGGTGGAGCGAGTGGGGTGGGCAACTCGACACGCTCAAAGACAACGCCGCCATCCGCCACGAGCTCCTCCGCATCGCGCTCGGCATCTGGAATTATATCAAAAACTCCGGCGAACATCCCGACTCTGCCAACTGGGCGCTCGACTGGGTCGGCGCGATTCCCGGCAAGCGCGAGACTCGCCGCTTTCTCGGGCCGCATGTCTTGCGCCAACAGGACATCGAAGGCGGCGCCCTGTTCGCCGATGTCGTGGCTTACGGCGGTTGGTGGCTCGATCTCCATCCGCCCAGTGGGGTCGATGCGGTCGAGGAGGAGCCATGCGTGCAGCATCACTTCCCACACCTTTACACGATCCCGCTGCGCAGCCTGCACTCGCGTAACGTCGCCAATCTCTTCTTTGCCGGGCGCAATATCAGCGCCACTCACGTCGCGTTCGCCAGCACTCGCGTGATGGCCACCTGTGCGGTCATGGGCCAAGCCATCGGTACCGCCGCCGCCCTCGCTCGCGCCCACGCGCAGGCTAGCCGTGACATCGCCGAGATTTTTAATCCCTTTGAGACCGTCCGCCTCCAGCAACGTCTGCTCCGCGACGATGCGTTCTTGCCCGGCCTGCGCGGTTGCGATGCCACCGATTTGGCCCGCACGGCCGCCGTCACCGCCTCAAGCGCTATTGCGACAAGCCCGGCGGCTCTCGTCACCGACGGCTACACCCGCGAACTTCTACCGGCGCTCGGCTCATGGGCCGACGGCGGCACGCACCGCTGGGAATCTACTGCTCTGCCGGCGTGGATTGAACTTACATGGCCCGAACCACAGGCCCTGACGGAGATTCACCTCACCTTTGACTCCGGCTTTCACCGCGAGCTGATCCTCACCGCGAGTGACTTTGTCTCCGCCAAAACGATCCGCGGCGCGCAACCGGAACTCGTGCGTGACTACGATCTTTTGGTCGACGATTGCGTTGTCCTCTCAGTCACCGCCAACCACCTGCGCAAGCGCGTCCACCGCCTGCCCGAGCCCATGCCCGCACGCCGCCTACGTCTCGCAGTCAAGTCCACCCACGGCGTGCCTTCGGCGCGCGTCTTCGAAGTGCGCGCTTATGGAGCGGTTTAATCTCACTTGGAGTTTCCAAGCTGCGCTCGGCTTTTGGCTCGGCTTGGTTCAGCCACCCGTGTTTGCGGAGCCGCCGGCCCAACCACTCAAGCTCCGCGCCGCTACCGCCAGCTCCGTCTACCATGGCTTCACTGCCGCCCAAGCCATCGACGGCACCATCAGCGCCGATTCCCGCTGGACCTCCGCCCAGGGCAAAGACCCCGTTTGGCTTGAAGTGGATCTTGGCGGCACTCACCCCTTGGCCGGAATTCATCTCTATACGGGCATTAGCCCCACGACCGCTGTCACAGGCTTCCAACTCCAATTTCGTCGCGACGGCCAGTGGGTCGATATTCCCTCAGCCGTCGTTACTAACAACCACGCCGCAGCGCTCGCCCTCGCGTTCGATGATACCGTCGCCGTGACCACCGATCGCCTGAGGCTCTGGATCACCGCGACGCCCGACGGCTACGCGCGCATCAAGGAATTCGTGGTCTGGCCCGCCTCCGTGAGCCAGCTCCCACCGCTCGTCAGTGCGGTGGAAACCCTAGCGGAAAAAGTCCCGCTGATTTACCTCAACCAAAGCGGCTTCAATCTCGGTAAACCCAAGCGCTTCACCGCGCCCACGCTGCCCGATGGCACCCCCTTCGATGTTCGGCCCGCCTCCGGCGGTGCAGAGGCGCTCTTCGTAGGCAAGATCATCGGACACATTGGCGATTTCTCCGCCTTCAATCCGGCCGACGACGCGCGCGAGTTTGTTGTCGTTGCCGGGCCGCACACCTCGGTGCCGTTTCGCGTGGGCCAATGGTGGCTCGAGCGCGTGACCTACCAAAACGCCGTCAACTTCATGATCGATAGCCGCCACTACGTCGGCAATTCGCGGCCGGTCTGCCGCGGGTCCTTCGGTTGGCGCGATGACCACAGCTTCGGCTGGGAACTCCACACCCTCGTCCCGCAGTTTCTTGCCAACCCCTCGGCCTACACGCGTATGCCATCGCAAATCACCTACGAGGCACCGGCCGATCCCAAACTCTGGGGCGCCCTCGAGCCCTACCGCGCTGATATTCCCGACCTCGTGAAACTAATCCACTGGGGCGCCGATGTGATCCTCACGCAACGCCTCGGCCACGAGCACCTCAAGGCTCAGCTCGCCTACTTTTTATATGCTTGGCCATGGTTAAAAGCTTACCTTCCCGAGCAGAACTATACCGTCGTGCGCGACTACACCTTCGCCACGTGGACCACGCCTAAGGCCGACCGCGATTACCCCTACGACGAGAGCCCCGAGCACAACCTCCTCGCACTCAAAACCCAGCTCGGCTCCACCAAGGGCTGTTACCCGCCCGGCTTTTCCATCGAACCTAACCTGCTCCTTTACGACGTCGCGCTCCGCGAACGTCGTAAAGACGCCGAGCGCTACTTCCAAGCTGCGCACCGACAGGCCGAGTGGCTCGTCGCGAACCTCGATTGGAACGACCCTCAGACCACCAAGGGCCAGCGCATGAGCGAGTGGATCACGCTCAATGGTCTTGCCCACTTCCTGCGCGAGTATCCTAACCGCGCCCCCTTCGGTCTTGCTGCCAAGCTCGACGCTTGGGCGCAGGTCGCCGTCCGCCGCTCGGCCAACCTCTGGGATTTTCGTAAACTCGACGACGCTGACCGCTGGACGCCCACTGGCGACAAGCCCACAATGTGGAACGAGCCCGGCAACGTTGTCGGACTCCCCGTCGCGTTGCTCGCCGCGCGGCCCTTCGTCCGCGATGCCGCCACACGCGCCCGCCTCGAAGAACTCGTCTACGCCCATCTCGACAACAGCTTCGGCCGCAACCCCGTCGGCCGGCATTTTTCCTACGACGCGCCGCGCGAGATCGAGGGCGTCGAGCAGGGCTGGTATAGCTTTCACAAGGGCGGCATTGGTCAACTCGAGAAGGCCCGCTTCGTGATCGATGGTAGTCCGAAGCAGCAACATTACCCATATCACCCCGAGCTCGGTGACATCGGTTGGACTGAGGGCTGGGTGCAGTTCAATACAGCCTTCAATCACACGCTTACGATGCTCGCCTTCTCCGAGTCCTCGCTCGCCGCCCGTGTCGTCGGTGATCAACTCGTAGTGCAACTCACCGCACCGCTCAATTTCGATTACGACCGCGTCGAAACAGCCGAGCTCGTTGTCACATTCGTAACCGGAGCAACCGTGAAACTCACCGTAACCGAAGACTCACCTAACTCGCGCACATTTTCTGGTCGGATGCAGCGACCCAAGGATGCAATCACCGAAGTATCGTATGGGTTCGGCTACCTCGCGCACCGCGCCAAACTCACGCCCTAATGATGCCGCGTTTTGCTAGATATCTAATACTCAGTGCAATTTTATCCCTCGTCCTCGCGCGCGGTGCTGAGCTCACGGAATTCCACGTGCGCGGTGGTTTACCCAATGTAGCCGCCAAAATTGCTCGGGGTCACGATGTGCACGTCGCTTTTCTCGGCGGCAGTATCACCGCCGCCGCGGGCTGGAGGCCGATGACCTTGACGACGCTTCAGCGCGCTTATCCCCAAACTAAGTTTATCGAGATCAACGCCGCGGTCTCTGGCACTGGTTCTGATTACGGCGCTGCTCGGTTGCAGCGTGATGTGCTGCGTCACCGACCGGATCTGCTCTTTGTGGAATTCGCGGTCAATGACGGCTCTGGTTCGCCCCATGTTGAGGCACGCATGGAAGGAATCGTCCGCCAGACTTGGGCCGCCAATCCGCTTACGGATATCTGTTTCGTTTATACAGTGTCCTCGGGAATGCTGCCGGATTTACTCGCCGGCAATTACCAGAGCACGGCGCGTTCAATGGAAAATGTCGCTGCACACTACGCTATTTCCAGTTTCAATTTCGGCGCAGAGATCGCGCGCCGTATCACCGCCGCCACCCTTGTCATGATGGCGCCTGAAAGCGTGCCGGCTGATACTGAGGGACGCGATGCACAGAAACGTTTAATTTTTACCCGCGATAAAACCCATCCGACTGAGGCCGGTCATAGGGTTTACGCTGCTCGATTAGCGCGAGCTTTACCGCTGTTTCTCAATGCGGGTTCTGCGGGCCCGCACGCGCTGCTGGCGCCGCTCTCAAATCGAAATTGGCAACGAGCACGCATTGTAAATGTCGCCGAAACCGATCACGATGGTCAGTGGCAATCCGTTCCGCCGCACGATGTCCACGTCACCACCCAAGGTGGCCAAAATTTGGTGCCACCGACATGGGTCGCGATGGAGCCAGGTGCGAAGATTGAATTTCGCTTTAAAGGCACCACCCTCGGCATTGTCGGCTTGAAGGGCCCCGAGAACGGCCAGTTCCGGGTTACCATCGATGATCTGCCACCGGAGACCGGTACGCTTTTCGATAGTTATTCGACCCCGGGACGCTTCGTATTGGCGCGGTGGTTTTTCTTGCAACCCCTCGCCGATACAGAGCACCACGTGCGTCTCGAACTGCTCGCCACCAAGATCGACAAGGCCTCCATTATGGCCAAGGCGGGCAAACCCATCACCGACGCCAAGCCTTATGCAGCGCACGGACTTTATCTTAGCGGATTTCTCGTCGTGGGCGAGCCCGTCGGCACGAGGACCCCGCCGGCCGAGCGCACTGCAGCCATGCGCACTATGGATTTACCGGTGCTACCCACGCCGCCGCCCGGTTACACGCTCGCCTGGTCCGACGAGTTCGACACTTCGCGACTCGATGAGAGCCGTTGGCTCTACCGCACCGGCACACGCTATTGGAGCACTCAGTTGCCCGCAAATGTCGCCGTTCGTGACGGTTTTCTCTGGCTCGAATGTAAAAAAGAAAAGACCGCCCAAAGTGACTATACTGCTGGAGGTGTAATCACGCGTCGTGTTTTCCGCTACGGTTACTACGAGGCGCGTTTCAAAGTCCCGCCGACCAAGGGGTGGCACACGTCATTCTGGATGATGCATCACGCTGCGGCTGATGCGAAAGCTCACCTTGGTTCTCGTCAGGAAATTGACGTGTGTGAAAATGATTCCGTCACTCCGAACCGTTACGGCGCAAATTTGCACGAGTGGAGACCTGCTCATCATGGGCGTGGGCACCGCACGATCCACACGCCGGACCAGTCAGTTGATTTTCATGTGTGGGGTTGTGAATTCACCCCGGAAAAAATAACTTATTATTTCGATGGTCGCACCGTGCTTGTGAACGATGCGAAACAGATTCCCGATCACGGTGATATGAGCATCTGGCTGACTGTGATCGCCTCGCCTCTTGGGCAGACTGATGCCGTCGATGAATCAAAACTGCCCGTGTTCGCCGTCTTCGACTACGTACGTTATTATGAAAAAAATCACCCCTTCTGACGATATATCACCCCTTCATCGTCGCGATTTTCTCCGTTTTACCGCCGTTGGGCTAGCCGTTATCAGTACGCGACTGCGCGGTGGCTCCTCATCCACGGGTCTTGGCGACGATATTGATTTCAGCCGCTGGCTCCAACCCGTCCCCGCTGGTGCCGTTTTCGAAAGTCCAGATTGGTGTATCTGGTGCGGTTCGGCTGTGCGCGGTGACGATGGTAAATATCATCTCTTCTACTCGCGCTGGCCCTCACGGCTTGGTCATTACGCGTGGGTTACCCATTCTGAAGTTGCCCGCGCCGTCGCCGACTCGCCTCATGGTCCCTATCGTCACCTCGAGGTTGTCCTGCCTGCACGCGGAAAATTTTTTTGGGACGGATCTTGTACGCATAATCCGACGATCCTCCGCGTCGGGAAAAAATACTGCCTCTATTACATGGGTAACGTTGGCGATGGAGTCGTGCCGCCCAAGAGCCTCAACTGGACGCACCGCAACCACCAGCGCATCGGCGTTGCCATCGCGGATTCACCAGCGGGCCCGTGGACGCGTTTCGATAAACCGGTTGTCGACATCAGCGCGGATAACACTGCGCCCGACGCGCTCATGACTTCCAATCCCGCGGTGTGCGTTCGCCCCGACGGCGGTCTGCTCATGGTTTACAAAGCCGTCGCCACTAAAGGCAAAGCTCCCTTCGGCGGCCCGGTTGTTCACCTTGTTGCCACAGCTGACAAGCCTGAGGGTCCGTGGACCAAAAACCTCACGCCGATCTTTACCAAGCCTGGCGAACACTTTGCTGCCGAGGACCCGTTTATCTGGCATGACGGCGAGCGCTACCGCGGCATCGTGAAAGATAATAACGGCATTTTTACGGGCAAAGGCTACTCGCTTGCTCACTGGGAATCGCGGGACGGCTTTGATTGGCGTCCAGCCAAGTACGTGTTCGTTTCCACTCCCGAGATTGCCTGGACCGACGGCACCAAGAAAAAACTTAACGCCCTCGAACGCCCGCAACTTATCTTCGAACTAGACGGTAGACCTTGCACGCTGCTTTGCGCAGGGGCTTATACCAGTGATCGCACCCGCAGCTTCAATGTAGCGATCCCGCTGCGACGCCCGGTCTGATTCTCCATCATGTCTATCTGTAACCTCCGTGGTTGGCTCGTAGTCGTTTGTAGCCTGACCTGGGCGGCCGCGGCACCTCCTAATATCGTCTGGATCATCGCTGACGACATGTCCCCCGATACGGCGGCGTACGGCATGCGTGAGGTAAAAACGCCTCACCTAGACCGCCTCGCCGCCGAGGGTCGCCGTTACACCCGCGCCTACGCTACCGCTCCAGTCTGCAGCTCTTCGCGCTCAGCGCTCATCCTTGGCACCTCACAGATCATCACGGGCCTTCATGCCCACGACGTTGAAAATCCTCAACCTCTACCCGAGCCATACCGCCATCTTCCCGCGCTTCTGCGCGAGGCCGGCTGGTGGGTGACTAACGCCGCGGCCCCTGGCACTCAACGCAACGGCCGACTCATCACCAAAGGGAAAACGCACTACAACTTCGCGCACGATCCCGCTCAAATGTTTGACGGAGACGACTGGAAAAAACGTAAACCCGGCCAGCCTTTTTTCGCGCAATTTCAAATCACCGAGCCGCACCGCCCATTTCCCATTCCAGAAACGTATGATCCGGCTGCTCTGGCCCAGCTTACACTCCCGGCTAACTATCCCGATCACCCGCTTCTGCGTCGTGACTGGTACGCATATCAACGCAGCGTCGAGATGGTGGATCATCGTGTCGGCGTTATCCTAGCTCAACTTGAAGCCGCTGGTGTTCTTGAAAATACCTTAGTGTTTTTCTTCGCAGACCACGGCCGCCCCATGCCTTGGGGTAAACAATGGCTCACGGTCGAAGGCCTTCATGTACCGCTCCTTGTCCGCGGTCCGGGACTGACCCCAGGCAGTGTCGAGTCCCGTCTCGTCAGCCTCATCGACCTCGCCCCCACTGCGCTGGCCCGGGTCGATCTGCCTGTGCCTAGGTGGATGGATGGCCGTGCGCTCCTCGGGCCTTTATTCCCTGAGCGCGCTCAGATTTTCGCTGCCCGCGACCGCTGTGGTGATGCCTACGATCGGATCCGCGTGGTGATCACGCCTGAGCACATGCTCACCCAAAATTTCTTCCCCGAGTTGTCTCGTCTTAACTGGTCTGGCTACAAAGAAGCCAGCTATCCAGGCATGCCTTTGCTGCGAGTCCTGCACACTGCGGGTAAACTCGATGCCCTTCAGGATCTGTGGTGTCAGCCTACGCGGGCAGATTTTGAACTTTACGATTTAAGGCGTGATCCTGCTGGTCTCCAAAACCTCGCCCATACCCCTGCGCAGGCTGCTACGGTTGCTGATCTCCGCCGCGCACTGCAGGAGTGGATTCGATTCACCGGCGATCGCGGTGCTTTGCCGGATCCGCCCACTGAGCCCACGAGACCCGAAATGCTAAAATCTAAGCGCGGTGATTATCAACGCACTTGGCAGGCTCGTCTTAAGATTGCCGAGCCCACCGACGATCAACGTCTAGCGTGGTGGGAATACGCCTACGGCCTTAGGCCTTCACCGATTAACCCCTAAGCTTTACCATGAGAAAAATCCGCAATCTGCGCTGGTGGATTATCGGAATGATCTTCCTCGCCTCGGTGTTAAACTACATCGATCGACAGGCGCTCTCCATCCTCGCGCCGACGGTGCAAAAAGAGCTTGGTCTCACCAACCAAGACTACGCGCTTATCGTAAATCTCTTTCTGGTCGCCTACACGATCTCCTATATCGTCTCCGGTCGCGTGGTGGACAAACTCGGCGTGCGCCTAAGCCTCGCGCTTTTTATCGGCTGGTGGTCCGTCGCCAACATGCTCACAGCTTTCTCCCGCTCACTGGGTTCGCTGGGGGCGTTTCGTTTCATGCTCGGCCTCGGCGAGGCCGGCAATTGGACCGCGGCGCCTAAAGCCGTCTCTGAATGGTTTCCGGCTCGCGAACGCGGCCTCGCGATCGGTATTTACACGCTCGGCGCCACCATCGGCGCTACGCTCGCCCCGATTCTAATACTCGCCCTCGCCTCGTGGCACAGTTGGCAGGCGGCCTTCGTCGTCACCGGTGCCGCTGGCCTGCTCTGGCTCATCCCGTGGTTCTGGCTCTACCGCCGACCGGCCGAGCACCCCCTCGTCACCGCCGAGGAACTTTCACACATCGCGAGCGACTCCTCTGCCGAAAAAACCGTCGACACTGCCGACTGGGGCGGCTGGCGCGCGCTCTTCGTACGCCGCGAACTCTGGCTGCTTGTACTCGGGCGGATGCTGACGGATCCTGTGTGGTATTTTTTCCAATTCTGGTTCGCCAAATATCTCTACGAGGGCAGAGGACTTGACCAAAAGTCCCTATCGGTCACCTGGGTGGTGTTTCTCGCCGCCGACATCGGGGCACTCAGCGGTGGCTGGTTCTCGGGTCGCCTTATCAAACGTAAAATAGCCCCCGCTTTGAGCCGTCTCTGGGTCATGCTCGCCTGCGCCGCGCTTGTGCCCCTCGCCGCGCTTATCCCGCTTTCAGGTTCGCTCTGGCTGGTACTCGCCCTCGGCATGGTTGCCATCCTCGCGCATATGGCTTGGCTCATTAATCTTAGTGCCTTAGTCACGGACCTTGTTCCGCGTCGTGCGCTTGCCACCGTCTTCGGTCTCGTCGCCGCCGGTAGCACAGTGGGCGGAATCATGATGAACCAAGCCGTCGGCCAACTCGTCTCGGGTCACTCTTATGACCTGGCGTTTTATCTTATGGTCGGGGTTCACCCTTTGGCTTGGTTAATTTTGTGGTTTGGTCGAGTGTTTCGGCCTTCGGTCTCGGCCACGTCTTAAGGTTTACTCGACCCGAGTGAACGATTTCACCGAAATCAGGATTGTTCGCGGGCAAAGGCGCTATTTTCATCCCCATCAACCTCGGGACTCTGCGTCCCCTTTCTAACCCCACCTGCTCCAGCCGCATCTCGGCTACATTTTCCCATGCACACCTCGTTATCCCTGCGTCTTGTCTTATCGCGGCTTTTGATCGCTCTCGCGCTGGCCGCACCCGGCCACGTCTGGTCCCAGTCAGCTGCGTCTGCCCCGAGTCCCGCCGCTACGAAAACCACCGCTAAGGAAGAGGCGATCACACTTAATACCTTTCAGGTCAACGCCGACCCTGACGACACCTACGATGCGACTAACACCAATTCGGTCATCGGCACTAACACTCCGCTCAGCAAGACCCCACTCGACGCCAAAATTTTCAACCGTCAACTCATGGACGAACTCGGCATCGTCGACGCGACTGAGATGCTCGCCAAATTTGGCGGCCTCGGGCCAGCCTTGATCGGTTCAGGTAATGAAGATGTCCGCGGCAATCTCGAGGGCGACCGGCAAGACCCCAAGAGCATGACCATGCGCGGCCTCCAAATTAATAATCCGCGCCGTGACGGGTTCCTGCGTTCCGATACTACGCTCCTAGACTCTTTTGACATCGAACGCGTTGAAGCCATCGGCGGCTCCAACTCTCTCCTTTTTGGCTCGGGCGATGCCGGCGGCGTGGTCACGAGTAATTCCAAGCGCGCTTATCTCAACCGGCGCTCCC
>CANHAH010000049.1 GCA_947458705.1 Opitutia bacterium
AAAGACTGCTAGCCCAAGAACTGGACTGGGAACAGCTTATGGAAGAGTGTACAGGTCCTCCTGCTGACGTATGGCGTACCATGAGTAAACTTGCACGAACGGACGCCTTTCCGACTTCTTGGAAGTCGGAAAGGCGTCCGTTCGTGCAAGAACCGAGAAAAGCCACGTTAATTTTGGTACCCTTGATGGGTGCGCCAGCGGGCAACTTCATATAAGCAAGGGCTTCAATGATACCCGCTTTGTCATCGGCCGAAATTGCGGTTTCTGGGCTAGGGATATTTTCGGAAATTGAAATACCTTGGCCGGGATTGATGCCCCAAGTCACGGTCGGCGCTATGTCGGCAGCGTTAATTTGAACGACATCGTCGTAAGCAGCTCCGGGATCTGAAGCAAAAGACTTCCAATGAGAAACAGCTGCGTCCCAGTTCGCGGCCTTTGGAGCATATGGGCGGCCTTTAAGGTAAGCGAACGTCGTCTCATCAGGATTAACGTAACCGACGCGGGCACCGCCCTCGATGGACATGTTACAAACGGTCATGCGCTCCTCCATGGAGAAGCCATCAAACGTGGAGCCAGCGTATTCGTAGGCGAAACCCGTACCGCCATTGACTCCAAGCATGCGGATGATGTGCAGGATAACATCCTTGGCGTAAACGCCGGGACGCAGCCTGCCATTTACTTCAATGCGGCGAACTTTTAGGGCCCCGAGGGCCATCGTCTGGGTCGCGAGCACGTCGCGGACTTGGCTAGTTCCGATGCCAAAGGCAATCGCCCCAAACGCTCCGTGAGTTGAAGTGTGCGAATCTCCACAGGCAATAGTTGTGCCTGGTTGAGTAATGCCCTGTTCGGGTCCGACGATATGAACGATGCCTTGCTTGCCCGTCGCACGGTCGAAAAATGTAATACCAAACTGCGCGCAATTCTTCCGCAACTCGTCCATCATCGCTTGCGCCAAAGGATCTGCATACGGCTCAATAAATTGATCCGTTGGCACAATGTGATCCACCGTAGCGAAAGTGCGATGCGGAAATGCCACTTTGAGACCGAGATCACGCAACATCCCGAAGGCCTGCGGACTCGTTACCTCATGAATTAAATGCGTACCGATGAGCAACTGCGTCTGGCCATTTGCGAGCTGCCGGACGGTGTGAGCGTCCCATACTTTTTGGAAAAGATTTTTAGGCATATATGAAAAATTTGAAATAGCTTTAGGGCTGAAAAGAGTCGAACGACGCTATCAGATTCTAATCATCCGGCAAAATACTTATTTGATCACCGCAAATAGCACACCAAAATCCGCATTAGTAATTATTAATCAATAATTAAGCAGATCCGTTTACCTTAGTATCTATCGAATAAATCTCATCGATTGCGCCCCAACAATAATCGCAAGGAATTCAAGCACACCAGAACCGTGCTCCCTTCGTGTGCAGCGACACCCACGGCCAGTGGCACAAAACCCAACACTGTCGCGATCACCATCACAACAACAACGCCCAAAGAAATCGTTAGATTTTGGCGTATAATTGCCCGAGCCCGACGACTCAAGCGATGGGCCGATATGAAATTTTCGATTTTATCCTGCATCAAAATCACCTCCGCCTGCTCCAAGGCAGCATCGCTAGCACGCGCGCCCATGGCCACCCCTACATCGGCTGCGGCCAAACAGGGCGCATCGTTCACCCCGTCGCCGACCATAGCGATTACCTTACCGGATTCCCGCAAGGACGTGATCGCGGCTACCTTTCCCTCGGGAGTCAGACCGGCGCGCACTTCGCTCAGACCTAGTTCGCTAGCAACCGCCTCAGCCGCATGTTGGCGATCTCCGGTCAACATAACCGTAAAAATCCCCTGCTGCTTGAGCTCCGCCAACACCGCGCGTGATTCAGAACGGATCTGATCGCGCAGCAAAACTCTGCCCACCATCTCGCGACCAATCACCCATATTTCACTCAACTCCGCCGGTGCAGGGGGCAATTTTTTAGCCCAAGCAGCTAACGGTCCTGCCTCCAACAACTCCCTTCGCCCGAGTAAAACTTGCACCCCATTTAGACTGCCTTTTACGCCCTCGCCCACGATATTGCGAAATTCATCTACGTTAAGCTCGCGCACCCCGCGCGCCCGCGCATCTCTGACAATGGCACGCGCTAACGGGTGTTCTGACTTGGCCTCTAGTGCATATGCTAACTCCATCACCTCATGCTCACGCCCAGGAGGAAAACTCTCGTAGCCCACCACCGCGAGTTCGCCGGTGGTCAATGTACCTGTTTTATCTAAAGCGACTGCGTTAATATCTGCTAATTTCTCAATGGCTGCGCCGCCTCGAAACAAAACGCCATGCCGCGCGCCCCATGCGATAGCGGCCAAAATCGCTGAAGGTATCGACAAAACCAGCGCACACGGACTAGCCACCACTAACAGCGTCATCGCTCTATAAAATGCTGAACGGGTTTCATTCGTGTTAGTAAATGCCGGTAAACCATAACCCAACCACCAAACCAAAAACATTAAAGTTGCGCCCGCCAAAACGGCATAAGTGTAACCGGTTCCAAAACGATCGGTAAAACGTTCACTCGGTGCTTTTAATTTCTGGGCGGTCTGTATCAGCCGGATAATTTTCTGCAATGTGCTTTCCGCCGGTAGCCGATTCACATCGAAATCAACCGCACCCCACAAATTAATTGTACCACTGAAAACCGGATCGCCCTTAGCCTTTTCCACCGGCATGGCTTCACCTGTAAGTGCGGATTCATCGCTCGCACTCTTACCACTGACGATCGTACCATCCGCCGGAAACGCGCCTCCCGGCTTCACGCGCACACGTTGACCGATTTGGAGTTGCTCAACGGAGATTTCACGTTCGCCCCCCTCGGCGGTCACAACGATTGCCCATTTCGGCGTGGACTTAAGCAACGCACTCACCTCCCGCTGCGTGCGATCCAACGCAAATGCCTCCATCGCTCCCGAAGCCGAAAAAAGAAACAAAAGCAGAACCGCTTCACTGTGCGCCCCGATTGAAACTGCGCCCGCCGCGACAATCAGCATCAACAAATGAATATCAACTTCGCTCTTTTTTATATTAGCCCACGTATCGATGGCGGCATCCCACGCTCCGGCCACAAGCGCCGCGGCAAAAAAGATCCAGGCCAACCAGGGCAGGCCCGGTGCAAAATGATTCATCAAGCTTCCCGCGATGCCCGCGCCACCGCAGATCGCAGCGAGCACGGTTAAAAATTTCCATTCGGGCTGACCGGCGGCGTGCTGACCCGCTTCAGGCCAATCCACTTCACGCCACTGCCAAAGCGTTTCAGCCGTCGAGCAGGATTCACGGCCCACCACCAGACGGACTCCATCATGTGTAAGTTTAAATCCAGCTGGCGCTACGACCGGTGCCTGAGTCGCCAAACGCGCCTCAATGGCCGTAATCGTAGCTGAAAGTTTTTCGCTAAAGTCGGCGAAATTCACCTCACCTAACGTTGCAACCTCCACGGTCTGAGCCGCCGGATCGATCCTTACAGCACTCACGCCAGGCTGCGTGCGCAAGAACGCCACCAATTCCTGCACCCATTTTTCTTCAGCCTGAGCGTTAACGGTCATTTTGATAAACTAGCCTGAAGCACAGGATCGGCAAATTCATTTGCGCAGACCTTGCCTCAGGCCAGTCGTTCGAAGACGTTATTCAGCCCATGATTGGACTCCGCGACGACCAAGCCTCAGCTCCTCCGCCTCCCAGCCGGGCGCCCGAGCTCGCCGCGAAAATCTTCATCGAGGGCGGCTGGATCCAGGCTGGGCTTAAACTCGAACATCGCCCGCAACAGGAATCCATGGCTCGCGCGATCGCCTCTGCGCTCAAAAGCGATGAATCGCTCCTATTCGAAGCAGGTACCGGCGTTGGTAAATCCTTAGCCTATTTGGTTCCAGGCATCATCCACGCCGTTGATCAGCAACGCCAACTTATCGTTTCGACGCACACGATCTCTTTACAGGAACAACTCGAAACCAAAGATCTGCCCCTAGTTCGCCGGCTGTTTAAATCGAACCCAGCCCTCGCCGGTTATACTGATTTCCGCTCAGCTGTCCTGCTAGGAAAATCAAATTACCTGTGCACAACGCGTCTAGCCCAGGCGCTCAGCGATCGCGCCAGTCTTTTCGCCGATGCGGATTACGATGAATTGCAACGTATTGCCGGCTGGGCCGAAACCACCGATTCTGGCCTGCGCCACGACATCCGGCCACCGCCGCGCGCGGAGGTCTGGGATGCCGTCAACGCAGATTCGTCATCGTGCTCGCGCAAACACTGCGATTGCGAAAAATGTTTTTACCAACGCGCGCGCGGTCGCATTCGCACTGCCCATCTCATCATCGTCAATCACGCGCTGCTCTTCGCCTTAGTTAACGCGGGTGGCGCCATGGCGCACGGCGCCACTGGGCCTGAGGCACGCGGAGTGTTGTTCCCTGGAGACTTTCTCGTACTCGACGAAGCCCACACCGTTCCGGAAGTGGCCACAGCCAACTTCGGACTATCACTGAGCAGTTACGGCGTGGAACGCGCGTTGAAATATCTCTATAATCCCCGCACCAAGCGCGGCCTTCTACGTAAACTCGGGGGCCCCGAGGCCCAACAGCTCGTTGCCGACGCCCTCGACGCTTCTAAGCATTTTTTTGATTTTCTCAGCAGGACGCTTCTCGCGGCTCGCCCCATAGTCCGCGTGCGCGAAATTGGCGTAGCAGAGCCCACCCTCGATGGCCCTCTGGGAGCCCTGCAACGCCTCGTGGGCAAACTCGCCGACAAGCTCGACGAGGGTCGCGCACGCGACGAACTCCTCGAACAAAAAACCCGCCTTAAAGGCCTGCAAGCCGGCCTCACCGAATGGCTTAACCTTGCCGCAGAAGGCCACGTCTATTGGGCCGAACGCGGAGGCCGAAAACAGACTATTGTGAGCCTGCGCAGCGCGCCAATCGACGTTGCGCCAGCCCTGCGTGAACATCTTTTCGGGTGTGGAGTAAGCGTGATATGCACGAGCGCGACCCTCTCACTGGCTGGGGATATAGCGGCGTTTGCGAAACGTCTCGGAGCCGATCAGGCACGTGCGCAGATCGTGCACTCGCCATTCGATTATAAACGCCACATGCGCGTATACATCGCCGCCGACGTCCCCCTGCCCTCGCCGCAAGAAGCCAAGCTCTCGCTCGAAACACTCACTGATTACATTCGATTTTGCGTCCACGGCGTTAAGGGTGGATCCCTCGTATTGTTCACCAGTTACACGGATATGCGCACCGTTGCCGCAACCCTCGAGAGCGAATTTCGCACTTCGAACCGACCGTTTCTGATGCAGGGGGCTGATCTCTCACGAACTGAACTAGCCGAACAAATGCGTAATCTCGGGAACGCGGTTCTGTTTGGAACCGATAGTTTTTGGACCGGCGTCGATGTGCCTGGAGACGCACTTGCACAAGTCATTATCACCAGATTGCCCTTCGATCCCCCAACCCATCCCATCACCGAAGCAAAAACTGAGTGGATCCGCGATCACGGCGGCAACGCCTTTAACGATCTCACCCTGCCCGACGCACTCATCAAATTTCGCCAAGGGGCTGGCCGGTTGATCCGCTCTCAAGTCGACCGCGGGGTGATCACCATTCTGGACTCGCGCGTGCTCGCCAAGAGCTATGGCCGGCTCTTTCTCCAGTCCTTGCCCCAGCCCGAAGCAACACGTATAACCCGCGAAACCCGGGCCGATTTATTCCGGCCCTATACTTGAATTAAGCGACGCACGGAATTGACATAAATTTACATGACAAATTTTCGCTCCGCGTCCTTGTCTGAGATTGGAGGCGTACGGCTCAAAAATCTAATCCACTACATCTACGATACCACCATCCATTGTTCATCATGTCCGAAGGGTCTCAGCGCTCTACCCGAATAGGCCGTAGCGCCCGCCTTCATCATTTAATCCCCAGAAATGCCACCTCGTAGCGATCACTTTTCGGCACTTGTCCAAGGCGCTCCAAACAACGAACTTTTTCGCTTCAGTTTGGCTCAGGCTCTTCTATCCGAGGGTCGGCCAGATGAAGCTGCGCCGCATTTGGCCTTTTGTGTGGCAAAAAAAAACGACTGGATGATGCCACGCATCCTACTTGGTAAAATTCATCTCGGCGCCCATCGAATAAACGAAGCGCGCCCTCTGCTCGAAGCAGCACTTATTTTGGCCATAGAACAGACACACGAAGAACCCGAGCGAGAACTCCGAGCGCTCTTAGCCGATCTCCACTAAACGCTAAAATGTCGCGATCATATCTAGCCAAAAAAAACGGCGACCTATGTCGCCGTTTTACTTAAAAAAATTACCAGTTCAGGCCGGACTGGGCGATGGAGCCGCCTCACCTGGCGTGATCAAATCTTCCGGCGCAGATTTTTCGGCAGGTTTTTTATCTGAGCTTTTTTCCTCCGGTTTGATTACTGGGGCCGTGATGACCGGCGAACGCAATTCGCCGAATTGAAGAATTTCCAGGACATGCTTTCCTTCAATCGTCTCGTGCTCAAGCAACGCCTCAGCTACTTTATTCAGGGCTGCACGATGCTCAGTAATGATCTGAGTCGCCCGCGCATATTGCTCGGTAATAATTCGATAGATTTCAGCATCGATCTTACGTGCTGTTTCTTCAGATACATTTTCAGAACGTGTAATTTCACGACCCAAGAAAACCGTATCTTGATTGTCGCCAAAGGCGATCGGCCCGAGCGGACTCATGCCCCAATCGCAGACCATATGCCGCGCGATTTTGGTCACCTGTTTAATATCACCGGCAGCTCCGCTGGAGATATCACCTAGGACCAACTCTTCCGCAATCCGACCACCCAACCCCATCGCAATTTGATTAAGCATGCGCTTCATTGCGTGAGTGAGTTGATCTTTTTTAGGAATAAACATCGTGCTACCCAGACTGCGTCCACGAGGAATGATCGTAACTTTGTGCACCGGTAATGTGCCGTCGTCCAAGACGGCCTGCACCAGTGCGTGGCCTGCCTCGTGATAAGCGGTCAGTTTCTTTTCTTCATCATCCATCAAGCGTCGACGCTCACGGCCAAATTGCACTTTTTCACGGGCATCATCGACATCGATCATTTCGACTTTTTTCTTATTTCGACGTGCTGCCAACAGAGCGGCTTCGTTCAACAAATTAGCCAACTCGGCGCCCGAAAGCCCCGGAGTACCACGAGCAATTACCGCGAGATCAACCGTATCAGACAAATTGATCTTTTTGGCGTGCACGCGCAAAATTTGTTCACGTCCGATCATGTCGGGTAGGTCGACGTAAATTTGGCGGTCAAAGCGACCCGGACGAAGCAGCGCACTATCCAGCACGTCGGGACGATTTGTGGCCGCAATGATGATGACGCCTTCGGTAGTGTCAAAGCCGTCCATTTCTACGAGTAATGAATTTAACGTCTGTTCACGTTCATCATTTCCGCCGCCGACGCCGGCACCACGCTGGCGACCCACGGCATCAATTTCGTCGATAAAAATAAGGCAAGGCGCGCTCTTGCGACCTTGTTCAAACATATCGCGTACACGACTCGCGCCGACACCCACAAACATTTCAACAAAATCAGATCCCGAAATACTGAAAAACGGCACATCGGCTTCACCAGCGACTGCCTTAGCGAGAAGGGTTTTACCCGTGCCAGGCGAACCGACCATCAAAATGCCACGCGGAATCCTCCCGCCCATTTTGGTAAATTTTTTCGGATCCTTTAAAAATTCGACAACCTCGCTCACCTCTTCCTTGGCCTCATCACAACCCGCAACGTCAGCAAACGTGATTTTATCGCGATCACGCGTAAGCAACTTAGCCCGGCTCTTACCGAAACTCAAAGCACCGCGGCCAGCCTGCTTAAGCTGACGCACGAACAGAAAATACAACAATCCGATGATGAGCACAAACGGGACGACTTGAACTAAGATCGAAGCTAACATCGTCTGGCTTGGTTGCTCGGAAAACTTCTTGGATTTCTGCAAACGTTCCATGTTGGCATCCGTCAACCGACCTGAAGCCACGAAGGTGTTAGTCTCTAGACCTGCTTCCGTTTTGAGCACTTTTTTATCAAGTTCTCCACGGATTTCAACGCCATCACGCCCTCCAGAGGCATCAGGACGAATCACGCCTTTAGTGACTTCACCCGCTTCAGCCTTCTCGACGACATCTTGGATCGTAACCTTAGCTGGTCCTGTAGTAATACCAGGTGACCAAACCAACAAGGACACCACGGCCGCAAAAATCGCGAGCCAGATGAAGAGCACCTTGGGCTGAAAGCGTTCAGGCGGCAGGTTTTTGATCGGACGACGGGACTTTTTGTTGTTATCAGATTCGGACATTTCGTTAGGGACTGTTGGTGAAACGTGTATGTTCCGTCGAGATAAGTCAATTGAACCGCCTTGGAAAAAGGCGCGTGGATTCAAGCTGAGCCCAAGACTCGTTTTTGCAACGACAAGCGCCCTTTTTTGATCACTGCAAAAGCGGACAAACTAAGACTCTGACGCGTCGGCGCTCCTCGCTCAGCGGCTGCCAATAAAAGCTCAAACGCCTGCCGCGAGAGTTCAAACCGCTCACCTTGTCGTGCCAGCCAGCGATGCAAAGCCCGTCGCATTACCGCCCGGGGAAGGCCTCGCAAGAGCGCCAAGTTCAAGTTACCAGCCGCATCGATCACGCTTAGCCGATCAACCCAAAGCTCAAGCGCCACATCATCCTCTTCCAGTAGCTGTCGCGATAAAGCCGCGCCCGCCAAAGCATCACGACCCGAAGCCTGACACCAAATAGGCACCACGGTTTTTCTAACTCGATTACGAAAGAAAACCTCCCCCGCGTTACTGGAATCTTCTCGCCAGTTAGCTCCAACTTTGAGCAACGCCGCGCACACCTCTTCCTTCTTCAACGTCAACAACGGTCGAACATGAATCCGCCCGGCTAAATGTTCGTGCAACGCTCTCGGCGCGGCCAAACCAGCCGATCCGCTTCCGCGCGCTAGACGCATTAACATCGATTCCGCCACATCGTCCTGCTGATGACCGAGCCAAAGCACCTTCATCTTTCGTAACCGCATAGCGGTCTCAAAAAAATCGAATCTAGCCGCACGCCCCGCGGCTTCACTGGCCGTTCTCAACGGCTGTGCCCAAAAACCAGTGACCAATGGTACACCCAGCCCCACGCATAGGCGTCGACAAAACGAGACGTCAGCGATCGACTCGGAGCCTCGCAACCGGTGGTCGAAATGAAACGCCACTAATTGCCCGCGCCGCTCCGGCCAATGCGCCCATAACAACAATAACAAGGCTACTGAATCAGCCCCGCCCGAAAGGGCCACACCCCAACGTTCACGCGGAGCCCGGGCATCCGACCAAGCCAAGACCGCGGGCTGCAACCTTTCGCGGGCAATTATCAATTTGAGACGCTCGGCGCGCCGCTGTGATAAAGTCGGGCGGCGCGTCATGGTCTAAAAAATGGGGGGGGCGATACTACGCCACCGCGCACTCAGGCAAAACTCAGATACTCTTTGCCGAAATAAGGCACCAATGCCGCCGGAATTTTCACGCGACCATCCGACTGCAAGTTATTCTCTAGCAACGCCGCAAGTACGCGTGGCACTGCTAAACCCGAGCCGTTAATTGTATGCACGAGCTCGGGTTTACCGTTCTCCTTAGAGCGAAAGCGAATTTGCGCACGCCGAGCTTGAAATGCCTCGAAATTCGAACAGCTCGAAACTTCTAGCCAGCGCTTCTGTCCGCCGGACCAGACTTCGATATCGTATTTTTTCGCCTGTGCGAAGCCTACGTCGCCACCACACATTAAAAGTACGCGGTACGACAAACCCAGTTTCTGTAATAAGCGCTCGGCGTCACCGCGCAGCTTATCAAGTTCGTCGTAACTGGTCGCGGGATGGACCCACTTCAGGAGTTCGACTTTGTCGAATTGATGTAGGCGATTAAGCCCGCGTACATCTTTGCCATAGCTACCAGCCTCACGTCGGAAACAAGGCGTGTAAGCACAGCGATAAATCGGCAGTGCGCTTTCCTCGACGATTTCGTCGCGGAAGAAATTTGTCAGCGGCACCTCGGCGGTCGGAACGGCGTACAACGGATCCGACGTCTCATACATTTGACCTTCTTTATCAGGTAATTGTCCGGTAGCCGTGGCGCTCTCGGCATTCACGAAAATAGGTGGCGAGACTTCCGTGTAACCTGCCTGGGCATTCTCATCCAAAAAGAAATGCAACAGAGCGCGAACGATTCGCGCTCCGTCGCCGACGTAGAATGGAAAACCGGCACCCGTGACCTTAGCGCCACGGGCGAAATCAAAAAGTTTATCAAAGCCAGCAATCTCCCAATGCGGCAGCGCATGGGGCATCGGCTCATCGTGTGAACCGTGGAGTGAGAAAACGACATTATCCTCGGGGGTACGTCCCTCAGGTACAGAGACATGGGGCAGATTAGGCAGCGAGAGCATCGCCTGGCGGAATCTTTCCTCCGTCTCTTTGAGCTGCGCTTCACGCTCTTTTACCTGAGCGGAAACCGCCTTCATCTCGTGAACTTTGGCGATAAACTCAGGCGAGCCTTTAGGCAGCGCCGCCATAGCGGTATTGGCAGCCTTCTGCGTGCTGCGCAGGTGCTCGACTTCTTGAAGTTGAGTGCGCCAAGCGGCATCAACTGCGAGCACCTTATCGAGATCTACCGCAAGGTGTTTTTTAGCGAGGGCAGCGCGAACTAGATCAGGTGTTTCGCGAATAAGTTTTGGGTCGAGCATCGGAAAATAAGGTTCAATGAAAGTTAGCGAGTGAAACGGGCACGCGCTCGTTCGAGACGCGCATAAACATCTTTGGCTGGTAGGAGCTTGAGGTCGCCGACAGGGGCTTGAATCACAAAATTCGTCGGACCGTTCAACGGATACGGACCAAAAAGCCGTGGATCAGTCGGACCGAAAATACCAAAAGTTCGAACACCTTGAGCTGCGGAAAGATGCATTGGACCACTGTCGTTGGTGATCACCCAGTCCGCCCGGCGAATCAGGGCAGGCAGGGAGACCAAGCTGGTATTACCGGTGAGATTGAGAAATTGATTCGGTGAAAACGAATTTCGATCCGGCAAGTAATTACTTCCCGCCCAAACCACTTTGCGCGAGCGATCCTCTTTAAGAATCATCTCGGTAAGTTGCTTAAACCCGCCCCAGCGTTTTTCCACGCGGCGACTGTCGGGAAACATCAATATCGGTTTCGCGCCGCCACGGCCATCTGCGAATTTGAGATTTAGGCTCTCGGCCTCGCGAAATTTCACGGTACCGCTAAGTTCCGCTTTCACGCCGAGCACGGGGCAAAATTGCAGCAGGATATCTAGCGCGTGGCTGCGGCGGCCGTCGGGCGGCAACGGCACTTTTTCATCGTAAAAAATGCCTGCCATCTCGCGCGCGTCCGTGCGCCCGATTTTTTTCTTGGCCAAGGCGCGCTTAGTCATGAGGCCAGTGCGGAGTAGCCCTTGAAAATCAAAAATGTAGTCGAACTTCGTTTTACGAACCTCACGCATGAGCTTAAGAAAGGCTTTCGCCCCACCCGTACGCTCAAAAACATAAACTTGGTCGACGGCATCGCAGATGCGAACCAAAGGCGCGAACATCTCACGCACGATCCATGAAATGCGCAAATCCTTGCACTGCGCCTTCAATGTCGTGGCAACCTGCAGACCGTGCACGATGTCACCGAGGGAGGAGGGCTTGATGATGAGAAGTTCTGTCATGCGATAGGCGCCGTTTGGAAGAGAATCTGCTTTTAACTATGCGAGGGTTACGTTTGATGGTCTTTTCCGGCTAAAATCAAAGCCAAATCCCGCGCGCGTGCTCACTCTTCTGCTCCAAACTCTCGGTTGGCTCATCGCTCATACGCCTGAATCCCTGCTTCGCATGCTCGCGGCGGCGCTCGGCGATGCGCTGTATTTTAGCCTATACCGACGTAGGCGTCTGGCCGTGTCCAATCTCCACCACGCCTTCCCCGAAAGGCCCTCGGATTGGCACCGGTCGATGGCGAGGGAAAGTTTTCGTCGATTGATCGAAACGGGGCTGTTATCGCTTGCGATGCCGTTTCTGGAGGAAACGCGATTGCGGGCGATTGTGTGCGGTTCTGCCGCGCTTTTGGATGCTTATGCCCTGCACCGCAAGGATCCGGTGGCAACATTGATCTGCTCGCCGCACATCGCCTATTGGGAAGTTCAAACCGCTCAGCCTTTAATCATACCTGGCCCGTTTCCTGAGTTCGGGACGATTTTCCGTCCGCTAGATAATGCCAATGCCAACGCCTTTATCGTCAAATCACGCGAACGCTTCGGCATGAAACTACTTTCTCGGAAACAAGGTTTCGCCGATGGGCTGAAAATTTTACGACGCCAAGGTATGATCGGTGTGTTATTCGATCAAAACGCCGGATTGCAGGGCGCGCTTACGACACTATTCGGCCGCGTATGCTCGACCACCGAATTGCCTGGCCTGATGGCTGAGAAATTTTCCGCACGCGTTTATGCCATTTTCCCCCGTCGTCTCGGCTTCTGGCGGGTAGAAATCGGCTGCTCGATTATCTCTCACAATAACACCACTGCCGGAGTCACGCTTGCGCTAAATCGCTGGCTGGAAGAGTTGCTAACCAATAACGACAACCTGTGTGCCTCTTGGCTTTGGTCGCATGATCGTTGGCGTAATCAAGACATACCTGCCGCGCGCTTCCGTCTTGCAGCCAAACGCGATTTACTCACTGCCGACCTCGCCTCGCGTTCATTAGCCGCGCTCCCTCGCCGCACCCGCATTTTTATCCGGCTACCCAACTGGCTTGGCGATGTAGTAATGGCGCTGCCGCTTATTCGCGCTCTGCGCCAGTCTCGACCTGACGCCGAAATCACACTCATAGCAGCCCACACTTTTTTACCCCTTCTCCGCGAGTGGCAAGTCGCGGATCATCTCGAAGCCCTGCCATCACGTGGGTCCGGTTACTTCCTTCATTTCTGGCGTCTGCGCGCACGTTATCCTGATACAGTCTTACTCTTCACCAACTCGCTGCGCGGCGATCTTGAAGCTTGGCTCATGCGCAGCCCGCAACGCTTTGGCCTCATCAGGCCAGGTCACTTCCGCCCTTTGCTGACGCATACTTATAAAGTCCCCTCAGACTTCGATGAAAGTATGCACCACCAACTCGACTTATGGGGAAATTTTCTTCGTCATTTCGGTCTAGCCTGCGCCCAGGATCGTAGCGCTTTCGTCCACAATGTCGCTGCGTCCAGCAATAGAATCGGCCTTATTCCAGGCTCCGAGAATAACCCGGAAAAACGCTGGCCTATCGAGCATTGGCGCGCACTCATCGTTGGATTGCCCGAAGCTACATTTGAACTTTTCGGCACCACTCGAGACGCCACGATTACGAATGAAATTTCCGCAGGCTTTGATCCCAAGCGGGTAATCAATTTAGCCGGACGCACCGATTTACCGACCTACGTCAAACACCTCAGAGCCTCCAGCTTGCTGGTGACCAACGACACCGGCGGCATGCACCTTGCCAATGCCCTTGGCGTTCCCCTCATAGCGCTTTTCGGTCCCACAAATCCCGTCCGGACCGGCCCGGTATTCGCCACACCCGCACAAATTTTACAACCACCTGGCTGCTCGGCAACCGGCGGAAGCGATCTTATAGACCTTTCTCCCGCTACGGTTATTGAAGCTGTAAGGAAAAAATTACCTTTTGCCGAGCAATCTGGAAGGCTGCCAACGGTTTGACTCGCGCGTCAACCCCCGCCCCACTCAAGTCCAAAGCTGTGCCCCTACTTAACGTACAAGATCTCCGCACTCACTTTCACACGCGTAACGGTATTTACCGCGCCGTCGATGGCGTGAGTTTCAGCGTCGAACGCGGTGAAACACTTGGCATAGTCGGCGAATCAGGCTCAGGCAAATCCGTTACCTGTTACTCGATCATGGGGCTCATTCCCCAGCCCCCTGGGCGAATAGTTAGCGGCACCGCCTTTTTTGACGGCATTGATCTTCTAAATTGCTCGCCTCGCCAAGCACGCTCAATTCGGGGCAAGCGCGTATCAATGATCTTCCAAGATCCGATGACTTCGCTCAATCCGTTCCTACGCGTCAGCGAGCAAATCATCGAGCCACTTCTCATTCACGAAAACATTTCCCGCCGTGAAGCCCTGACTCGCGCCCTCACGATGCTTGAAGCCGTCGGAATCAATGACGCCGCGAAACGTATCCACTATTATCCGCACGAGTTTTCCGGCGGAATGCGTCAACGCGTCATGATCGCGATGGCGCTCATCACGAAACCCGAGTTGCTCATCGCCGACGAACCCACCACCGCGCTCGACGTCACCGTCCAAGCTCAGATCATTGAGCTCATCGTAAAAATGCAGCGCGAACTCGGCATGGCGGTGATCTTCATTACCCACGATCTCGGCGTAGTCTCCGGGCTGTGCGACCGCGTCCAAGTGATGTACGCAGGGCGGATCGTCGAGACCGCCGACACCCGCACTTTATTCAAAGCTCCGAGCCATCCCTACACCCGAGCTCTTCAACGATCAATTCCCGCCCTCCAGTCCAAAGGCACCGAACTCTACACAATCCCCGGACTGCCCCCTGATGTTTCCAAAAATATTCCTGGTTGCGCGTTCGCGCCACGTTGTGAATTCGCCACAGATCGTTGCGCCGCCATCAATCCCGAATTAATCGCGGTTGATGCCAACCACGCTCAAGCCTGCCTTCGAGTCCAAGCCGGCGATAGCCTAGCTCGCACCTGATCGAGCCCCCAACTGCGACCGATAAAATGTCCGACCCCATTCTCCAACTCACTGACGTCAAAACCCACTTCCCTATAACTAGGGGGTTTTTGGTGAAACGGCATATCGGGACCGTGAAAGCCGTCGATGGCGTCAACCTCACCGTGCGCCGCGGTGAAGTTCTCGGGCTCGTAGGCGAATCCGGCTGCGGTAAGTCTACCCTTGCCCGCACGATTCTTCAACTGGTCCCGACCACGGGAGGAACCGTCGTGCTCAATGGCCGCAACCTCGCAACGAGCTCGGCCCGCGAACTCCTTGCCGCCAGACGCGACTTGCAGATGGTCTTTCAAGACCCCTACGCCTCCCTGAACCCGAGAATGACCGTGTTTGCGACCCTAGCCGAGCCGCTGCTCGTGCATCGCGTCTGCGCCCCTACTGAAGTCGCCGCGCGCGTCGCCGAACTCATGCGCCTTGTCGGCCTAGCACCGCGCTTCATGCAAAAATACCCGCATGAATTTTCCGGCGGCCAACGCCAACGCATCGCCATCGCGCGCGCGCTCGCCCTTGAGCCTAAAATTATCGTGGCCGACGAGCCCGTCTCCGCCCTCGACGTATCCATCCAGGCGCAAATCCTCAACCTGCTCGCCCAACTGACCAAGAAGATGAACCTGACGCTCATCTTCATCGCTCACGATCTATCCGTAGTTAAACATATCTCCGACCGGGTCGCGGTCATGTATTTAGGGAAAATCGTCGAGCTCGGACTCGCTGCAGATGTGATCGAACGCCCGCGCCACCCCTACACGCGCGCTCTAGTCAGCGCCATACCTACGCCGAACCCCGAAACCGAGCGTACCCGCCAACGAATTGTGCTCGCCGGCGATCCCCCCTCTCCGATCAACCCACCCGCCGGTTGCGCCTTCCATCCTCGCTGCGCTTATGCTCAAGCCCAGTGTAAAATCACCGCACCCTTGCTCGTAGCCGACGGGCCGACCCGTGAGGTCGCTTGCGTCCGACTCGCCGACCTGGCCTGAATTTTCCGTCTGAGGACAGCCTGCGTCGCCTTTTATCTCAGTGGACGGCGCGAAAACCCGGTGCTTTAGGGCCGAGAGGATGTCAAAGCCCCTGCGGCAATCCGATCTGCCGCAGCGCCTCATATGCCGCCACGCCAGCTGCCGTGCTCAAATTAAGCGAGCGCAACTCGGCATTCGCATGCGGAATAGTCACCCGCGCTGCCTCACCCAACTCATTGTGTAACCAAGTCGGAGCACCGCTGCCCTCGTTGCCAAAAACCAAGCCATCATCGTCCGCAAAAGCCGTGTTCCAAAAGCTCCGCGTCGTCTTGGTCGTAAACAACCACAACCGCTTAGGCCCGACTTTACTCGCTCGAAACGCCGTCCAATCAGCGTGCTCATGCACATCGAGCGATTTCCAATAATCCATTCCTGCGCGCCGCAAATTTCGATCGTTGATCACGTAGCCAAGCGGATGAATCAAATGTAGACGAGAACGAGTGAGCGCACACATGCGCCCGATATTTCCGGTGTTTTGCGGGATTTCCGGCTGGAAAAGCACGATGTGCAACATGACTCCATCGTCCCGCTGAAGCCTCCCGTTGCAAGCATAGCGCGAATTCGCCGGCAGCTAAGTAACAATTTCACTCCACGCGCAAACCGGTGTTATCAGCGCGCAAGACCCTGATCTCGCTCGCGACTCCCACTGAGCTAAATGCTTCGAGCATGGCCGCACCAACGCCCTCAGCCACACTCGCCGAAACCACACACAAAACGCTCGAGCCGCTCCCGCTCAACCAACCCGTGAAAGCACCCGCCTTTAGGCCCGCGGCAATCGCCGCCGATGCGCCTTTGATCTTAGGTAAGCGGTAAGGCTCATGCATAAAATCGCCCGCCGCATCGCGCAGACGCTCATAATCTCGCGCCGCAAAGGCCGCGACCACATACGCAGCGCTGTTGATGCTCCGTACCGCATCGAAATAAGGTAAAGCTTCCGGCAGCGCACCCCGCGATTGCTTCGTTAGCAATTCTACGGCCGGCGACGCCACCACAAAGGCGATTTCCGCGTCCACTTCGAAACGGATTGTGCCGCGATAAACTCCTGTCACCGGATCACAACGCGCCACGCAAAAACCTCCAAGAATGCCCGCGCTCGCGTTATCCGGATGTCCTTCCTGCTGGGTCGCCATCTCGACGAGTTGATGCCGACTCAAACCCGTCCCGTGCAAAGCATCGAGTCCAGCTAGCACGCCAGCGATGATGGTAACACTGGAACCCAGACCGCGCGCCGGCGGAACGTCGCCGTCGACGTGATAACGAAATGCCTTCGCTGCACGACCGGTCTTAGCGTGAAATACCGCCGCCGTCGCCTCAACCATCGCTTGAGCTCGTCCATCCGCCTGTGAGTGCGGTTGCGGCCCGTTTCCAGATGCGACAGATAACGTCACTCGATTATAAATATCAAGTGCGAGCCCGAGTGTATCGAAGCCAGCCCCGCAATTTGAAGTACTACCAGGGACTCGGACCGTTACAGTTTGGGACAACAAGGACATTAGCGGCGGAGTTTCATGGCCTGACTGACTTCGCGCTCCTCCACCTTTTGCTTCAGCGTATCGCGCTTATCGTGAATCTGTTTGCCCGTACAAAGGCCGACTTCAACCTTCACTAATGCTTCTTTAAAATACATGCGAAGAGGAATCAGCGCTCGCCCGCCGGCGTCTAGAGCCTGGGCAATTTTTCGCAACTGGTGTTTGTGCAATAGCAGTTTTCGCGTGCGCTTAGCCTCGTGGTTGTAAATATTGCCAAACGCATATTGCTCGATGTGCGCGTTCATCATCCATAGTTCACCATTCAAAATGCGGCCAAAAGAATCCGAAATCTGGGCGCGCCCGGCCCGGATGGACTTCACTTCTGTACCCCGCAGCTGAACACCCGCCTCGAATCGCTCGTCGACAAAATAGTCGCGGAGCGCCTTGGCGTTGCGGATCTCGGTAAACCGAGCGGCATCCTTTTTTTTGGCGGCCATGGTTCAGCGGTTCAGTAAGTAAACGTGCACAAAAAAGGCGGCGCCGACAATCGCGGGCCGCCTTTCCTTAAAAAAAGGTGTGCGCGTATGCGGCGGATCAGGTACCGATAGTCTCGTAGCTGATCTTCTCCTCGATGATCTCGCGCAAGGCGGTATCTTCGGGCGAAAGCTTTTCTAAAGACTCAACCAGCGGACGATTACCGCGTTTGAGTTGCTTCACCCGGAGCGAAACCAGATTGATGAGCACGTTTGGATCGGTGATCTTAGCGGCGGCTTGTTTGATGTAATCTTCTCGCATGGCAATAGGTACGGGCTTTGATAAAAACGGTTACATGGAAGCCGCCCGTCACCGGCGTCAAGGGGGAATTTCCCCGCATACTCCAACCTGCGGTTGATTAGGCATTCAGATTTTGGCAGAAGATTGGCGATGTTAATGTTGGCATGTACTACAGTACCCACGCGGGCAGACGCGGAACGTCTTGCCGACACCGCAATCACCGACAGTTTGGCCGTCTGCGTCCAAATCGAAGGTCCAATCACATCGGTCTACCGATGGGATGCAAAAGTTGAACATAAACATGAGATTCGATTGCTTTTTAAGTACTTAAAAGAGCAGGGTTCCGCACTCGAAAGCAAGATGCTCGCCCTGCATCCTTACGCTACGCCGGAGTGGATCGTAGTGGAAGCCGCATACGTCTCAGAAAAATACTTGTCATGGGCGCGGATAAACCCTCATAGTTGACCCTTTGATTCGCTGTAACACTCAATTTTAAGCACCATGTCACAACATAAAAGTCTCCAAGGCGCCAATGGCCTCGTCGTCAAACGCAACGTCCTGAAGCGCTTCGAGCGCGTCGACTTGCTCAAGAAGCGTGGCCAGTGGAAAGCCGGAGATCGCGTCGCCGGCCTCCGCAAAACCAAGCCTGACGTCTAATCTGAAGGCGTTTTAAAATTATAGGCAGGCAGTTTTAAGCTGCCTGCCTTTTTTGTATCCGCCACACAACCGTTTAAGCCCCAGTTAGCCATGCTCGACCTAATCAAAAAGCTCATCGATTTCATTATTCACATCGACAAGCACCTCGCCGAGATCATCGCAAGCTACGGTCTTTGGACATACGGACTTTTGTTTTTGATCATCTTTGCCGAGACGGGACTGGTCGTGACCCCGTTTTTACCTGGTGATTCCCTCCTGTTCGCGACCGGGGCATTTTGCGCCAAACCGGAGACAGGGCTCAACGTGCACGTCATGGCGCTACTGCTATTTATCGCCGCCTTCATCGGTGACACCTTAAATTACTGGATCGGCGCCAAGATCGGCCCCGCAGTCTTCAAGCGAGAGGACTCGATTTTTTTGCGCAAAAAACATCTCGAACGCGCACACGCATTTTTTGAAAAATACGGCGGTCGCGCCATCATTCTAGCCCGCTTTGTACCTATCGTGCGCACATTCGTGCCTTTCGTGGCCGGAGCAGGCCGAATGACCTATTCGCGTTTTATCGCCTACAATGCCATCGGCGGCTTCATCTGGATCTATTTTTTCATCTACGCTGGTTTTTGGTTCGGCAACCAACCTTTTGTACAGAAGAACTTTAAACTCGTGATCCTCGCGATCATCTTCCTCTCGATCGTTCCAATTATTGTAGAATTCTGGCGAGGCTGGCGCGAAAACAGAAAAGACCGATAAGTAAAAATTGGTGCGAGCGCTGGGAATCGAACCCAGATCAATAGCTTCGGAGGCTACTACACTATCCATTGTGCTACGCTCGCTGGACTGAGTTCTCATGAAGCGTACCGGCCTTCTGTGCGTCAAGCCCGCGCCTCCAACTGCGACGTTGATTCGGCCCACGCCGCGACGTAAAGTCTTCCCTCTATGACCGCTGAGAATACTGCGCCCGCCACGCCTCCGCCCCCGAACGATTTCGTCCGCGATATCGTAGCCGGCCACGTCGCCGAATTGCGCTACCCCAAGATCGTCACACGTTTTCCGCCCGAGCCCAATGGGTACCTCCATCTTGGCCACGCAAAATCTATCTGCCTTAATTTTGGAATTGCCCGGGAAAACAACGGCCAGTGCAACTTGCGCTTCGATGATACCAATCCGGTAAAAGAAGACGTCGAGTACGTGGATTCCATCACCACAGATGTTCTTTGGCTCATCGCCGGCTGGGCTGAAGCCCAACTAGGCTTCAAACCCAAAGGCGCGAAACCCGCCGCGCTCACCTCTCTAGGGCGTCCTGACTTTTACCTAGCACCCACCGCGCCGAGCGCTCAATCGGAAGCTTTTTTTGCCTCCGATTACTTCGAGCAGCTTTACAACTACGCGCTCGAACTCATCCAAAAAGGCAAAGCCTACGTTTGCGACCTCAGCCCCGAAGACACCGAAAGCTACCGTGGCTCGCCAGACCAACCCGGCCGCGAAAGCCCTTTCCGCTCACGCAGCGTCGCTGAAAACTTAGATCTTTTTCGACGCATGAAAGCCGGCGAGTTCCCCAATGGAGCACGCTCGCTGCGCGCCAAAATAGACATGGCAGCGCCCAATCTTTGGCTGCGCGACCCGTTGCTCTACCGCATCAGGCACGTACCACACCACCACGCCGGCGACGCTTGGTGCATCTACCCGCTTTACGATTACGCGCACTGCCTCAGCGATTACCTCGAAGGTA
>CANHAH010000050.1 GCA_947458705.1 Opitutia bacterium
CACCAGTGGTACCGAAAACAAAACGCCGGTCGAAGCACGCACGACATTGGGATTAAAAATATCCGTCACGGGATCGCATACGATCACCGCGTCGCACCCTGCTGCGTCGGCACTACGCAAAATTGTCCCGAGATTTCCCGGCTTCTCGATCGCTTCCACCACAAGATAAAAAGCGTTTTTTTTCTCGGGTAGATCTGCCAGTGCTCGCCGCCATTGCGGGGCCACCGCGAGTAACCCATCGGGTCGCTCCCGATATGCCACCTTAGCAAACGCGTCTTTCGTCAGTTCAAACGCTATCGCTCCTGCCGCCTCCGCTTGCGCAATTAAGGCGGGCTCGTTCTCGCCCAAAAACCACTCCGGTGAAAAATAAATCTCCTGCAGCTTCACGCCTTTTTCTAGCGCTCGGCGAATCTCCCGATAGCCCTCAACAAGAAACACGCCCGCTTCGTCGCGCGGTCGGCGATCGCGCAGTTTAACGAGTTGTTTCACGCGTGGATTTTGGAGACTGGTAATTTTTTCGGGAGCCACGCCTCTAGCGCACCATGAAACCCGCGAAACACACGAAAAAAGATTCCTCTTCGTCTTCTTCGCTTTCGTGTATTTTGTGTTTGCTGTGGTAAACCCCAAAAAGAAATCCAACGACCTCCCTTTCCCGTATCACACCGAGCTCGAACTAGAGGTCGCCACGCTCACCAACCATGGCGTGGGTCTGGCGCGTGTTCCGCACCCGGAAGACCCCGCCGCGAAATGGGTTATCATGGTTCCATTCTGTCTACCAGGCGAACGGGTTCGCGCCCGCATTTTTCGTAACCATAAGAATTACTCCGAGGCCGATCTCGTTTCCGTTCTCACGCCTTCGCCGCATCGCATTGCGCCGGTATGTCCACTTTTCACCCGCTGCGGCGGCTGCCAATACCAGCATTTTACTTACAGCGAGCAGCTTCTTTGGAAACAGCGCCAAGTCGCTGAATTACTCGAACACATGGCCGGTGTTACGCATGTTGTGAATCCGGTCATTGGTTCGCCCAAACCCTACGGTTATCGCTCGAAAATCACCCCGCATTTTAATCCTCCACGCGACCCGGCGACGCCACCGCCCATTGGTTTTCTACGCCAAGGCACCCGTTTCGACATCATTGATGTCCCGCGCTGCGATATCGCTACCGACGCCATTAATGAAAAACTCCCCGCTGCGCGCACGGCCATCCACGCCCGTGCCGCAAGCGGCGAATATTTGCGCGCCGCAACGCTCCTGCTCCGCGATGCCGGTGGCCAAGTCACCACCGACTATGAAGCGATCATCACTGAAACCGTTGGTGACTTAAAACTCCGCTTCCTCGCTCGCGATTTCTTTCAAAACAACCCCTTCATCCTACCCGCGTTTACCGCCTACGTGCGTGCGCGCGCCTCCGCGGCCGGCGCCCGGTTTCTGGTCGACGCCTATTGCGGTAGTGGGCTTTTTGCGCTCAGCGCTGCGTCCGCCTTTGAACGCGTGGCGGGTATCGAACTTAGCGAGTCGTCGATCCGATTCGCCCGCCAAAACGCTGAAGCCAATCGTATTAATAATGCCAAGTTTCAAGCGGGCGACGCCGCGACGATTTTCGCCGGCCTCGATCCCGTTTTTGCGCCCACTGAGACCGCTGTCATCATCGACCCCCCGCGTAAAGGCTGTGACGAATCGTTTCTTAACCAGCTTTTCGCCTTCGGTCCCCGCACAGTGGTCTACGTGAGTTGCGATCCGGCGACCCAGATGCGCGACCTAAAATCTTTCCTTGTTGCTGGCTATGTGCTTACGGATGTCCAGCCCTTCGATCTATTTCCGCAGACGCGCCACCTTGAATGCGTGATCACCTTGCGCCGGGAAAATGCTTCGAACGCGATTCCGACAACTTAATATTCTTAAGCCGCCATATCTCGGCTGCGGCTTCGCTCAATGCAGGGCCTAGGGCTTTTTTAAGGGCACGTGAACTTCAAAGCGCTTCATGAAAAACGGTACGTAAGGAGCGTTCCAATATACGCCATAGGCTTCGCCAGCCGGTTCGATTGCGGGTTTTTGATCCGCCATCCAAGCCAGTAACGCGGCGCGGGTTTTTTCGAAATTTTCCCGCGAGTAACCCCCGCGTTCGCCGCGGCTCGCGACGTGGCGCTCAGGTACGTTAATTACTTCAACGCCGGACTCATTCCCGGCGACTTTGTCGCGTTCACTCGTGGCTACCCAAAAATACATCGCAGCATCGTTGATGCGGGCTTCGACCGGCGTGGTCATAGCGATCTTGTGGCGCGAGATGTAGCGAAAAAGCGGGCCAAAGAGATTATCGGCTCCGTCAAAGTAGTTGCCGCGCCCAGCTGATTGGAGGAGCACACCGGCGGGCAGGGTTTTTAATTCAGCAGTGCCGGGTGCGGTAGGCGGAAAGGCTTCTTGGGCAGACATGGGCAGGAAGGTGGTGAAAAAAGCGAGAATAAGGAATAGCCTGAGCATGGTTGTATACTGGTACGCGCTTAGAAAAACGCAAATCAGGTTCTATCAGAGCTTGGCGGAAAACACTCAGCGATTGCCTCTCGGGCCGGCTGTTGGCGTCTTTGAATAAAGATTTCGTCCTTTTTGCACAATTCGTTCACCGCCATGCGTCTCATTGATCTATCTCAACCTCTCTTTGATCGTGCGCCAAATTGCCCCGTGCACCCACCGGTGTCGTTTCGTCGTACGGCGGATCATTCGTCTGATGGTTGGCGCATGGAGGAAATCGCAATGGCGACGCACACCGGTAGCCACCTTGATGCGCCGTTGCATAAAATCGCGGGAGGTCGAAGCATTTCGGACTTACCATTAGAGACGTTTGTCGGGCCTGCACGGATTGGCGATGTGCGTGGGTTGGAGCCGGCGTCGCCGATCACGGCTGAGCTGCTTGCCTCGAAACTGCCAGGACTGGTCGCAGGCGAAATTGTGTTGTTGGCGACGGGTTGGGGTGAACGTCGAGCGATGAACGAGGAATGGCTTTATCGTTCGCCGTATGTGGATCCGTCGGGCGCGCGCTGGCTTGTTAAACGCGGCGTGCGGGGCGTAGGCATTGACCATTATTCGATTGGCGGCAGCGGACCGCTTAACGCCGAGACGCACACGATTTTACTCGGGGCGGGTTTATGGGTCGTCGAAGAGCTCAAATTTCCCGAGGAAGTGTTCGCGCTGACTGCGCCGCAGAAATTCTGGGCACTCCCGCTTAACTGGCCGGGTTGTTCCGGCGCGTTTTGTCGACCGGTGTTAGAAGTATAATGACGTATTGAGCCCCCAAAAAACTGCCTCGCCGCAGGGTTGCACGGCAACCAACAGTTAAGAGATGCTTCCAAGGTGATTATTTTAAAAGAAGCTAGGTTGCACCGGATTGAGCTACGATCACGGATGCCGTTTCGCTACGGCATCGCGACATTGACCGAGCTGCCGCACGTCATCCTCGCGCTCACATTTGAAATCGACGGCCGCACCGCCACCGGTATCGCCGCGGATCATCTCCCTCCGAAATGGTTTACCAAAGATCCTGCGCGCGCGCCGTTGGACGAGATCGATGACATGGTTGGAGTTATTCGCGCCGCAGTTAATCACGCCCGTGGTGTTAAAGCGTCGAGCGTGTTTAATTTTTGGCGTGAGTTGTATGCGGCGCAGGTGGCTTGGGCAGAGCGCGGAAACGACGGTAAAAAAGTACCGCCGTTACTCGCGCATTTCGGGACTTCGCTCGTTGAGCGAGCGTTGATCGATGCGTTTGGTCGTGCACGCGGTGTGAGTTTTGCGACAGGACTGCGGGAAAATATATTCGGTGTGGAACTGGGAGCTTTGCGGCCCGAGCTAGCGGGTTCGGCGCCTCGGGATTGGCTGCCGGCGCAACCGGCGGCGACGTTAATCGCGCGTCACACCGTAGGTCTCGGCGATGCGCTCGAAGACGGCGACATTACGCCGGAAGAGCGTGTAGACGATGGTTTACCGCAGGCGCTGGATGCATGCGTACGTTTTTACGGCCTCCGGCATTTTAAGATCAAAATCAACGGCGAGGCAGCGCGCGACCATGACCGGCTCACGCGCATGGCAGGAATTTTCACCCGCGAATGCACGGGGCGCGATTGGGCTTTTTCGCTGGATGGTAACGAGAGCTTTCGCGAAGTCGGCGCGTTTGCCGAGTACACGCGTGCGCTGATGGCGACGCCAGCATTGGCGGCGTTATGGCCGCGGTTGTGGTTTATCGAGCAACCCTGGCACCGTGACATCGCGCTCTCGCCCGCGATTGGTGAGTTGGTGCGAGCGTGGCCGGAGCGCCCGCCGATCATCATCGACGAATCTGATGGCGAATTGAGCAGTATGCCAGCGGCGCTAGCGCTGGGCTACGCCGGCACGAGCCACAAAAACTGCAAAGGCATTTTTAAAGGTGTGGCCAACGCGTGTCGGTTGGCGCAGCGGCGCGCGGCTGGCGAGACAGGCCTAATGAGTGGCGAAGATTTGAGTAACGTCGGACCAGTGGCACTGTTGCAGGATCTTGCGGTACAGGCGGCGCTGGGTGTGACCAGTGTAGAGCGTAACGGGCACCATTATTTCAAAGGTCTCTCCGCGTGGCCGGTGGCGGTGCAAGCCCATGTGTTGGCAGAGCATGGCGATGTGTATTGCCGAGCGGCGAATGTAGACGGTTGGCCGCGCGTGAACGTGGTCGGCGGCGACGTGCACATTAGCTCGGTTACGCACGGGCTGGGTCTAGGCGCCGCGCATCCGCCGCTTGAGGATTTGGCGCTGATGGCGATCTGAGGATTTTTTCGCACTCAGGCCTTGCGCGGGATGGCGCGGGGCTTCCTGTTTCGGCGCATGAAAGTCACGTTCACGACAAAGGAATATGCACGCATTCTCGAACTCGCTTACATGGGCCTGCGGGTCGCTAGCAGTGACTGCGAGACTCCGGATATTTTACCCGAGCGTTATGCCGATGCGGCACAAAAATTATTCGCACTCGCTAAACCGTTCGGCTGTGCGGATCTCGTGGAGGAAATAGCGGAGAATGAGTTTCAGCCTTCGGGAAAATTGGAAAGCGGTCTAGTAATCGAAAAGCTCGCACGCTTCACGGAGGATGCGTTTTGGCGCGAGTTGGTGGAGCGACTGGCGGAGCGGGACTTGCGGGCCGAGCTAGGGGTGACTAAGCTCACCGATGAGTTGAACGAGAGAGAAGAGAAGCGACTCGAGGAAATTGAAGATAGCTATTGGCGCGAATTTGAGGCGAAGGGGACTGATTTCTTGGTGTTACTTAAGGGCGGACGCGGATGAACGCGGCGGCTAACGCAGATTGGCGGCGAGATTTTTTTAATTCCGAGTTTATCTTTCCGAAGGATTAGTTTGGCTGCGGCGATGCAACCAACGCTCCTTGTGCTCGCGGCTGGAATGGGATCGCGCTACGGCGGCCTCAAACAAATCGACCCAGTCGGGCCTGCGGGTGAGACGGTGCTCGACTACGCGGTATTTGACGCGGTGCGAGCCGGTTTCAAGCGCGTGGTGTTTGTGATCAGAGAAGAATTTGCGGAGCTGTTTAAAACGCAGGTGGCGGCCAAATACGCTGGGCTGATCGCGGTGGACTACGTGTTCCAATCGCTCGCGGCGTTGCCGGCGGGTTTTTCGGTTCCGGTGGGTCGCGAGAAACCTTGGGGTACGGGTCACGCGGTGTGGTGCGCGCGCTCGGTGATCGGCGGAAATTTTGCTGTTATTAACGCCGATGATTTTTACGGCGCGGATTCGTTTGCGCAGCTCGGTAAATTTCTCGCCGCACCCGCGCGGGCCGTGACGGGTTACGATCCGATGTCGGGTCATCGACCGCCGACGACGATTATAGCGGAGTTTGCGATGGTGGGTTTTCGTCTCGATCGCACGCTCTCGGAGCACGGCGCGGTTTCTCGAGGGGTGTGTACGTTGCAGCAGGGTCAGCTTAATGGCATCGTCGAACAGATGGGCATTCTCGCAAACGAAGTGGGCGTAGACAAAAAATATTCGGGTGCAGAAACCGTCTCGATGAACTGCTGGGGTTTTACGCCTGGGGTGCTGGCGGGGCTCGATGCACAGTTCCGGGAATTTTTAAAAGAAAAAGGCTCCGAGTTGAAGTCGGAGTTTTATTTACCTGCGGCGGTGGCGGGCATGGTCGCGCGCGCCGAAGCGAAGGTGCGGGTGTTACCGACGACGAGCACGTGGTTCGGTGTGACGTATCGCGAGGATAAGCCGCGCGTGCAGGCGGCGATCACCGATCTCGTTACTCGGGGTCTTTATCCGGCGCGTTTATTTTAAAAAGGCGCAGGGGGGGATACACGCGAGGTTGACCCGAGGCGACGTGGTGGACTCGCTTTCTCAATTATGGCAACTACTCCTAATCACCGCACTATGGCTGAGTATTTCATTCGTGGCCTCACTCAAGGCATGATCGACGCTGCCGAAGTCATCGCGTGGGCTGACGTTGTGATCGTCGACGCGCCAAAGACGGAAGACTGGATGTTGGAAATTTCCAGTTCGAGCCCTGAGGACCGCATGGGCGTTTTGCACCATCTGCACGCGGTCCAAGGCGAGGTCGATGAAGCCGCGGTCGCGGCAATGTTGGCGGCTAAACAATAACGAACCCGCTTCCGGTGGCGTTACCCATGAAATTTTCCCGGCCTGAAGCTGATGTGTTTTTGCCCAATGGTGGTGATGCGGCGCAGGCGCTCGCACGAACCACGCACTTGTGCGTGATCGCTCACCAAGACGACATCGAGATCAACGCCTATCCGGCGGTGGCGGATTGTCTGGGGCGGAGCGATCGGTTTTTCACCGGCGTGGTCATGACCAACGGCGCGGGCTCAGCGCGCACCGGGAAATTTGCGCACGTGACCGATGCGGAAATGCAGCTCATTCGCCGCGAAGAGCAGCGGACGGCGGCCTCGCTCGGCGCGTACAACCTCCAGTTGCAGCTCGCGCATCCGAGCGCAGATGTGAAAAAAGCCGGTCACGCGGGCGTCGCGGCCGATCTCACCGCGATCTTTGGCGGCTGTCGGCCGCAGGTGGTTTATCTGCACCAGCCGGCGGATAAGCACGACACGCACGTCGCGTGTTTTCTGCGCTGCATCGAAGCGTTGCGCGCGCTGCCCCGGGATCAACGTCCGGTGCGCGTGTTCGGCGTCGAAGGCTGGCGCGATCTCGATTGGCTCGCGGACCATGAGAAGGTGGCGATGGACGCCAGCGCGAATCCCGAGTTGGCGGCAAAATTGGTCGGCGTGTTTGAGTCGCAGATAGCCGGCGGCAAACGCTACGACCTCGCTGCAATGGGTCGTCGGTTGGCGAATGCCACGTTTTTCAATTCGCACGCGACCGATCAGACGAACGCGATCTCGCTGGCGATGGATCTCACGCCGCTCGTGGCGGATGATACGCTGAGTGTGCGCGATTTCACGCTGGGACACATCGAGCGTTTGCGCGCTGATGTCGCGGCGCGACTGGCGGCGATGGGCGGTTGAGGCAAGGTTGAGCGTTTAAACGCGCTAGGTTTCGGTTTAGAGATAACGGTAATCGGGGTTAGCTGCTTATAATTTTATATTCGCGCACAACATCCTTCGCGTCTTGGCGTCATTCGTTTCCTCAACTATGAATTTCAACCTGCGTTTTTTAGTCTGCTGCGTAATACTGGGGTGGTGCGTCTTGGCGCGTGCCGCCGAAGCGCCGCGCACCGTCGTACTTCGCACTGAAGGGCTCGTCGCTTCGAGGGCACGATTGGCCGCTGGCGATGAGCGACTCGCGCCATCTTTAGTCCTCTTGCGCGCCGAGGCGGATCGCCTCCTCAAACTCCAACCGGCTTCGGTCATGGATAAAACCCGGACGGCGGCGAGCGGCGATAAACACGATTATTTTAGCTTCGCGCCGTACTGGTGGCCGGATCCTAAAAAACCCGATGGCTTGCCCTACATCCGCGACGACGGCCGCGTGAATCCGGACAGCAAACGCGGCACGGATTCCGGCGCGTTCAGCCGCACGTGCAACGCCGTCGAGAACCTCGGGCTCGCGTATTGGTTTACGCGTGACGAGCGCTACGCCGAAAAAGCCGCCACGCTCACGCGCACGTGGTTTCTCGATGGCGCCACGCGCATGAACCCGTCGCTGGAGTACGCCCAAGCCATTCCTGGTCTCAATAACGGCCGCGGCATCGGCATTCTCGAAGCGCGCCATCTGAGCAATCTCGTCGATGGGCTCGCCCTCATCGCGGGCTCGCCGGCTTGGTCCGCCGCGGACTCGACCGCGATGACAGGCTGGCTCACAACGTACTACGAATGGGTCACCACGAGCAAAAATGGTCGCGAAGAAGCGGCCGCGGAAAACAACCACGGTTCTTGGTACGATGTTCAAGTCGTCGCGCTCGCCCTCCATCTTGGCCGCATCGCCGACGCCCAAAAAATTGTCGCTCAAGCCACGACGAAACGCATCCAACGCCAGATCGAGCCCGACGGCCGCCAGCCTCTCGAACTCGCGCGCACCAAGTCGCTCGATTACTCCTGTTTTAATCTCGAAGCGCTCGTTCGCCTCGCGCGCCTCGGCGAATCCGTCGGTGTGGACCTCTGGAAATTCTCCACGGCCGATGGTCGCAATCTCCGCGCCGCGCTCCGCCTCGTCGCGCCTTACACCGACCCCGCGAAAAAATGGCCGAAGGAAGACATCAAAGCCACTGATCGCGCCCGGATCCTGCCGCTGCTCGTCGAAGCCTTGCGGCAAGGGCCCGATGTTAGTTTTAGTGCACCGCTTGCTCAACACCTCGGCCCTTCCGCTGCTGGCGAATATTGGCGTTTGGTTTGGGATGGAAAACTCTGATCATCTTCTCGTCTTCTTAAAATGCCCCGCCTCCTTCGCGCTCGCGATAATCGCAACCTAGCTCTCGTCGAACCCGGCGTTGGACGGCTCGCGTTGAGTTATTTTAATGTCCTCCGTCTGGCTACCGGCGAGACGCACACCTTAAACGTCCCGCGCTGCGAGTTGCTCACCGTGGTTCTATCCGGCGCGGCTGATATCGTCGTGGGCGACCAGGAATTCAAAAATATCGGGCGTCGCGTTGGCATCTGGGATGGACCAGCGGACTCCGTTTATTGCGGCACGGGCGCATCGGTTATGGTTCGCGCGCTGCGCGACGGCACGGAGATCGCCGTCGCTGGTGGCATCTGCGCGCGCGCCCACGCGCCGTTTCGCATCGCGCCCGAAGAGGTTGAAATGGTCGAGGTCGGTTCAGCGGCGACGCATTCGAGACGGCGCATCTATCACATCCTCGGGCAAAACGCCGCGGGTCGCGCGGGCAATCTGCTCGTCAGCGAACTCTACGCTGACGCCGGTTGCTGGTCCGGTTATCCACCGCACAAACACGACACCGAGCGTCCGCCGGAAGAAACCGCGTTCGAGGAAATTTATCATTATCGCTTCCGGCCTGAGACGGGATTCGGCGCGCAATTTTGTTACGAAGAACAAGCCGATCAACCGGCCGTGCCCGCGCCCCAAGTTGTGATGACGCGCCACGGCGATACGTTTTTAGTCGATCACGGTTATCATCCTACAGTGGCTTCGCCCGGACACGAAGGCTACATCTTCACCATTCTCGTCGGCGCGCAGCAGCGTTCGCTGATCCAGTCTTTTGAGCCGCAACATCGCCACCTTATGGGAAAAATCCCGGGCATCGACGCGATGCGCAATAAATTCAAATGAACCCCACCCCCCACGCCCCGTTGAGTCCGCCCGAAAAAGAACGTCCGTGGCGTTGGGTCATCATTGCGCTGATTTTTTTTGGGACGGTGATCAACTATTTCGACCGGCTCGCGTTGCCTACGTTGGCGCCCGTGCTGCGCGCGGAGTTTAAACTCTCCAACGTCGACTACGCGTGGATCGCGAACGCGTTTCTCCTCGTTTACGCGCTCTCGATGTTTTTGTGGGGCGCGGTGTTTGATCGCATCGGCAATCGCCTCGGCTTCGCCCTCGCGGTGGTGATCTGGTCGGTCGCGCAGATTGGCACGGCGGCAGCGCGTGGCGTGTCGAGTCTCGCTTTCTTGCGTGGCGTGCTCGGGCTCGGTGAAGCGGGCAACTGGCCTGGGGCGACACGCACTATCGCGGCCTGGTTTCCGGCGCGGCAGCGTGCGCTCGGTATGGGAATCGCCAATACGGGCGCCTCGCTTGGGCCGGCCTTTGCGATCCCTTTGATTATTTGGATGAGTGACGATTTTGGCTGGCGGGCGGTGTTTGTGATTACAGGCGCGATGGGTTTCGTCTGGCTCGCGCTTTGGCTCCTGCTTTACCCGAAAACGGAATCGGCCGGCGGCCCCGCCCCCGCGCTGTCGCCTGCACAACCGGTGGCGTGGGGCGTGTTGCTGCGCCGCCGTGAGGTTTGGGGCATCGTGACGGCACGGTTTCTCGGTGATCCGATTTGGTGGCTTTACGTGAATTGGATGCCGCTCTATCTCGCGGATGCGCGCGGATTTGATCTCAAGCAACTCAAGGCCACGGGTTGGGTTCCATACGTCGCGGCGGCGATCGGGGCGCTGGCGGGAGGCTGGTTCTCGGGGTTTCTGCTGCGCCGCACGGGTGATGTGAACCGCGCGCGCAAGACAGCGATCATCATCGGCACCACGGCGATGTTGGCGGGTTTTGCGACGGCCTTCGCTTCGTCGGCGCCTGCGGCCATCGTGTGTTTGAGTATCACGTTGTTCGGATTTCAATTTTGGGTCGGCAATGTGCAGACGCTCGCGAGTGATTATTTTCCCGTGGGTGCGGTGGGCTCGATCGCGGGTTTTGCCGGCACGGCCGCGGGCTTGGGGGCGGTAATCTTCACGTTTTCGACCGGCTGGGTCGTGGACCATTTTTCCTACACGCCGATTCTGATCACCGCCGCGGTGTTGGCGCCTGCGGCGACGATTTCATTGTTTCTGTTCGCTGGTCGCGTGCGCCGGATTGAAGTGAGCTAAGTTTTTCCCATGACCAAAAATAATCCACTCTTTGATCTCTCCGACCGCACGGTGCTCGTCACCGGTTCCAGCCAGGGCATCGGGTTGGCGTTGGCACGAGGTCTCGCCGAGGCCGGCGCGGCCGTGGTGCTGAACGGCCGTGATACGGCGAAGCTTGATGCGGCGGCTGCGGGTTTGCGGGCAGCAGTGCCGGGTGCGCGCGTGACGACCGCGGCCTTTGACGTGACCAATACGGTGGCGATCGAGACGGCGGTGGCGCGCATCGAGACTGAGTTCGCGCCGATCGATGTGCTCTTTAACAACGCCGGGATTCATCGCCGCTCGCCGCTGGCGGAAATGTCCGAGGCGCAGTGGCGCGAGGTGCTCGACACGAATCTCACGAGCACTTTTCTCGTCGCGCGCGCGGTAGCGCCGCGGATGATCGCGCGCGGTGCCGGGAAGATCATCAACACCTGCTCGGTGATGAGCGAGGTGAGTAGGCCGACGATCGCCAACTACGCGGCGGCCAAGGGCGGCCTAAAAATGCTCACGCGCGCGATGGCGGTCGAGTGGGCGAAGCACGGTCTCCAGTGCAACGGGATCGGGCCGGGCTACATCGTCACCGAGCTGAACCGCGCGCTGGTCGAAAACGCGGAGTTTAACAAGTGGATCTGCGGTCGCACGCCGGCGGGGCGTTGGGGACAGCCGGAGGAGCTCGTCGGCGCGGCGGTGTTTCTTGCTTCGAAGGCCTCGAATTTCGTCAACGGCCAGATTCTTTACGTCGACGGCGGTCTGCTGGCCGCGATCTGAGTCCGGCCGCGGAAGCGGTTATTTGAACTGCAGCACGGCGGTCACGGGGTAGTGGTCGGACGGGTAGCGGCCGGCGCGCGACGTGCGGTCGATGGCGGCGGCGGTCGCGGTGAAATCGGCGGTGTGGAAGATGAAGTCGATGCGGGAGCCGACGGTGCCGCCCTTGAAGCCATTGAAGGAGAGTTCGTCGGGGCTTCGGGTCGGATAAACGGTGCGGAAGGAGTCGATCCAGCGGATCGCGGTCGGTGCGGTGGGGCGGGTGAGCACGGCGTAGGCGGGGTTGTCCTCGTCGATGTTGAGGTCGCCGGTGAGGATGGCGGGCAGGCCGGCGGCGATAAGCGGGAGCCGGGCGGAGATGAGGCGGCTCGCTTCCTGACGAGCGACGCCGCCCTTGTGGTCGAAGTGGGTGTTGGCGAAGAGGAACTCGCGGCCGGTGGCGGTCTCGCGCAGGCGCACCCACGAGCAGATGCGGGTGATGGCGGCATCCCACGATTTGCTGCCGATCACCTCGGGAGTTTCAGAGAGCCAGAAATTGCCTTGGTCGAGGGCGGCGAAGCGGGATTTGCGGTAGGCGATGGGCGACCATTCGCCTTTGCGTTTGCCGTCGTCGCGAGCGACGCCGACGAAGGCGTAATCGGTGAGGCGGGCGGTGAGGGTGTCGTGTTGGACGGCGATCACCTCCTGGAACCCGACGAGATCAGGGCCGAAGGCGTTGACGGTATCAAAGAAAAGTTCGGTGCGCTGCGACCAGGCGTCGGCGCCGTCGGCTTTGTTGGCGTAGCGGATATTGAACGACATCACGCGAAGCGGTTCGGCGCCGAACGCGGCGGTCAAGAACAGGAACGGCAACAGGGAGCGCAGCAGCGATTTCATGGGGTGAAAGTGTGATGGGGCGCGGCCATGGGTGCGGCAAGGGCGGACGTGTGACGTTCGTGTGAGCCTTGCGGTGGCGGTTGGTACTCGTTTCGCTGTGGAGACCCCTGATCGCAACGTTTCTGCTTTCGCCCATGAAAACTTCGCTTCGCTCTTTTGTCCGGTTGATCGGTTGTGCACTCCTTTTTTTCGGCGGGGGAGCAGTGGTTGCGGCATCGTCTGACGCGACGAAGCCACCGTTGTTTGTCGGGACCGGGGCGCACACGCGGGCGATTACGGGCGCGAAACCGGAGACGCAACGTTACTTCGACCAAGGCGTGGCGTTCATCACGGGTTTTAACCACGACGAGGGTCTGCGCGCGATGGAGTATGCGGTGCAGCTCGATTCGGAGTGCGCGATGGCGTGGTGGGGTATGGCACTCGCGTGCAGCCCGCACATCAACAACACTGGGGTTTCGGCGGAGCGTGCGAAGCGCGCGCGCGAGGCGTTGGTCAACGCGGAGAAGTTTGCGGCCCCGTGCACGCCGGCTGAGCGGGCGCTAATCCGGGCGATGGGCACGAGGTTTTCCGAGGATGCGAAAGCCAAGCGCGGCCCGCTTGACGAAGCCTACGCCGACGCGATGCGCGAGGTGTGGAAGGCGCATCCGAACGATGCCGACATCTGCGCGTGGGCGGGCGACGCGCGGATGATGCTCCGGCCCTGGGATCTTTGGCGGAAAAACGGGGAGCCGCAGCCGGGCACCGAGGAGGTCGTAGTGGCGCTTAATGCGGCGCTTAGGCTCAACCCGCGCCACCCGCTCGCCAATCACCTCGCGGTGCATGCGCACGAAGCTTCGGCGCAACCCGAGCGCGGCGCCTCCGCCGCGAACATGCTGCGTGAGATCACGCCCGGACTCGGCCACATGGTGCACATGTCCTCGCACATCGACGTACGCCGCGGTCGTTGGCAGGAAGCGATCGTCGCCAACACTCAAGCCATCGCCGCCAACCGCAAATACCGCGAAACCGCTGGGCGCCCGTTGAGTGGTTATCTCAGTTATATGGGTCATGATTATCACATGCTCACCTACGCGGCGATGATGAGCGGCCAAAGTGCGCTCGCCGCCCAGACCATGCGCGACCTGTTTGCGCAGATGCCGCCCGAGTGGAAACGCGAGTCCGATATCGGTGACGGTTATTTCGCGATGCATTTTGACGTGATGAAACGGTTCGGCCAATGGGATAAAATCTTAGCGGAACCGGAACCCCTCGCTCGCTATACTCACGCGCGAGCGTGGCGTTATCTCGCGCGCGGCATCGCGCGGGCGGCGCAAGGTGATCCCGTGGGCGCGCGCGCCGAAGAGCGCGATTTTGCCGCGGCGCGCGCAGGGATTGCGGCCGGTGCGATGTACCGAAAAAATCCCTTGGCCGATGTCATGGAAATCGCGGCCCGGTTGCTCGACGGCGAGATTTTGCTGCGTGAAGGTAAGATCGACGCGGCGCTCGCGGCGTTGCAGGCAGCGGTGGAGCGGGAAGATAAACTGCGCTACGCCGAGCCCCCGGCCTGGGCGCAACCGGTGCGTCAAGCGCTCGGCGCCGCCTTGCTGCAGCGCAACCGGCTTCTCGAGGCGGAATTAGTTTACCGGGAAGACCTCGCTCGTACCGCTGACAATGGATGGTCGCTCTTCGGCCTCGCGCAGTGTCTGCGCTTGCAGAACAAAAACCTCGACGAAGCCGCAGCACTTGAAACGCGTTTCAAACACGTGTGGGCCCACGCCGATGTGACGCTCACCTCATCGTGTTTCTGCCAACCGGGGACTTAACGGTTCGTTCACCGTTCGAAGCTAGCGCTGTATGCGATCAGGTTGCGGCCGCTGATTTTGAGGCGGATGTTTTTACCCTGGAGCGCGGCGAGATCGGGTTGGTTTTTCCAACGGATTTCGCAACGCAGGCTATCCCCGGTGACTGGCATGCATTCCGCCGCGGTGTAGCCGAGATATTCGCCGCCGTAGCCGGGGCGTTTGATGGCGACGGTGACTTCGCCGGCGCACACAAAGTTTAAAAACAGTCGGCCGCCCGGGCACACAATTGGGAGCGTGGCGAAGGCGCCGTCGTGTTCGGTTTGTTGGCCAACGAGGCGATTTTTTCGGAAAGTCGCGTATGCGAGCGCAGGGCGTTGCGCGGCGTTGCCACCGGTGTCGGCGGCATCGTGGCGGTCGGCGGACGCGTAGTAGTAATAACGAAATTCTTCACCCACGAGAATGGGTTCGGCGAGTCCGACGTAGGCACCGCCGCTGTCGTAGCTGCCGGGCGGTCCGGGTTGAAGTAGATGCGGGCGCGAGGGCATACGCTGCCAATTGAGATTGTCGCCGCTTTCGATGAGTTCGACCCAAGTCGTTTGCGTGGTGAGGTCGTAGAGATTGAGAAATCCGAGGCTGCGGCCGCAGAGCGTGAAGGCGGATTGGTTGTAGAAATTTGTGCCCGCGTGGTCACCGTGGTCGGGCGTGAAAATCCACTGCGGTTCGCTCCACGTGCGAAAATCGGCACTGTGAGCGAGCAAGCGGCTGCGGTGGTTGCCCTGCCGGTCTTTTAAAAACGCGTAGTAGTGGCCAGTGCGTCGGTCTTGCCAGAGCGAGGAGGCGTCTTGCGAAGGCAGGACGGTGCCGGTGAACGTCCAGCGCAGGCCGTCGGGCGACACGAACAGCGCGCAACCGGTGAGGTCAGCGTTTTGCGGGTCTAGGTGAAACATCATCAACTTGTAGCGGCGCTGTGGATCGGGCTCTTGAAGGTCTTCGATGACGGAGGGCGAGTCGTTGTAGTAAGCAGCCCAAGTAAGAACAATGTTGTTACCAGGAAACTCGTTTTGAAAAAATTGATTCACGGCGGGGCGACGCCAGATGAGGCCGTCGTCGGATTCGGCGTAGCAGACGACGCAGTGGCTTCGGCCCTGCATGGAATTGTCAACGAGGACGGCGCCAGCCTGCGCGCCGGGAAAGTCTGTGCTGTAGAAAAATTTAAATTTTCCGTCTACCTGCGAACGCAGGACGCTGCCCCAGGCCACACCGCTTTTTTCCCAAGGCATCTCAGCTTTAAGTACTGGATTTTGGGTGGGTTTTTTCAGCGGCTCGAAGCGATCATAACAATTTTTCTTTTCTGTGATGTTACCAGGGCTGAAAAGCATTTCGCGGAGCACGCCGGTCGAAGCGGAGGGCGGCATAGGTGCGCTTGCGGCGGTGAGCGAGCTGCGCGCGAGGGGCAGGGCAGCGGAGAGCAGCGCGGTTTTTTGGAGAAAGGTGCGGCGGGTGGATATCATGTAGGGGAAACGTAGAGGCGGTTGGGTCGTGACCAGCGGATGCGGGCGAGTAGTAAATCGCCGCGGATACCGTTTTTCGGCTGCCACTCGCCGACGGTGACCCACGATTCGTCGGGCGAAACGTGAAGCGGGTGAAAGTTGCCCATGATGGCGACGCGGTCGGGGTCGTTGACGCCATCGCCGACCAAGGGGAGGACGACGCGCTCGGTGGCGCGGTTGAGGTGGAGCGTGACGGGATCAACTTGCGCCATCCAAAGTGGGGAGCGCCAGCGCAGGACGTTACGGTTGCTCGCATCTTTGCGCGTGTAGACGAGCCAGAGCGCGTCGGAGTGGGCGAGCCAGTGCTGTTGCGTGGTGGACATCGCGAGCGGTTCGCCGTCGTCCCAAGCCCAGACTTGCTTCGGCGTCCACGTGAGGCCGTCGAGGCTCACGCAGACGTAGCCGCGTTCGTCTTCGGCGCGGATGGTGACATAATAGCGGCCGCCAAACGCGGTCATTGATGGCTCGAGTAGGCCACGGCCCCCGGTAGGGGAGATTTCGGTGCCCACGTGTTTCACCATGAGCGTGTCGCCGTCGAAGCCGCAGATTACGCTCGAGAGCGAGCGAGCTTGGGCCTTGGTGGCACCGTGGCTCAAGGCGAGGAGGATGTCGCCGTTGGGCAACACGACGCGTTGGCCGCAGTTGTTGGTGTAGATGTAGGCGCCGCGCGGGTCGGCCCAGACTAATTTGCGGCGCGGGCCCCACTCACCATTACGCCACACGGCGTACACGGGCCAGCGCGGCGGTTGATTCGGTGAGAATTTAGGCCCGCGATAATTTACGCTGTGTCCCAAGGCGAGGACGGTGCGGGTGGGTTGATGCCACTCGGGCACGACGTCGCACACGCCTTCTTCAAAACCATCAGCGAGGGGAATGCGGCCGAGCGGTCCCACGGGCGCGGGCTCGGTCCACGTGCGACCGACGTCGGCCGACATCATGTGTTGCAGCGGGCCAAACATATCCGAGCCGGCGATTTCTTGTAGCGTCATGAACACCGCGGGTTGGTTTTTCCCGGGCACGAGACACGCACGTGGATGAAACCACGTCGGGCCTTGGCCGTCGCGGCCGCGACGCAGCGTGATTTTTTCAACCGAGGTGATTAATTCCTCAGCCGCCGCTTTCGTTTTCGATGGCGCCGCGCGCAGGTGCGGACACGCCAAGCCCGCTAAACCCGCCGCTAATGTAGCAGTGAAATTCCGGCGGGTATAAAGGTGCGGAGGGCAAGACATGATGGGCGAAAAAGAAAACAAATCATCCAAAAAACGAATTGATGCGATGAGCTGAAGCGCTGCGTTCCAGTGTGGCGAGCTCAGGCTGCGACAAATTCCCGGAATCGAAGTCTCGACGCCCGCGGGCAAACCTGGGCAACGTCGAGCTACCCCCTCTTGTTATGCTCATGAAGAAAACCTCATTGTTTACGCTCGCGCTCCTCCTCGGTTTTTCCGCCCGCGCGGCGACGCCGCCGAATATCGTCCTCATTTTCTCCGACGATCACGCCTATCAAGCCATCAGCGCTTACGGCGACGCGCGCAAACTCATCGAGACACCCCACATCGACCGCCTCGCGCGCCAAGGCATGCGCTTCGACCGTTGCCTCGTGACCAACTCCATTTGCGGTCCCTCGCGGGCCACGATTCTCACCGGAAAATATAATCATCTCAACGGATTCGTGAACAACACGAACACGCAATTCGATGGATCGCAGCCCACCTTTCCCCAGATTCTGCAAAAAGCGGGTTACCAGACGGCGATGATCGGCAAGTGGCACCTCAACTCCGATCCTACCGGCTTTGATTTTTGGCAGATCCTTCCCGGCCAAGGTATTTATTACAATCCGCCGATGATTCGCATGGGTAAAACCGTCGCAACGAAAGGCTACGTCACGGATATCGTCGGCGATCTCTCGCTCGAGTGGCTCAAGAATCGCGACAAAACCAAACCGTTTCTGCTCATGAGCCAGCACAAAGCACCACACCGCGAGTGGTCGCCAGCGTTGCGCCACCTCGATTTCGACGGCGACCGCGTTTATCCCGAGCCTGCGACGTTGTTTGACACGTACGCCGGCCGCGGCGCCGCCGAGCGCGACCAGGACATGACCATTGAAAAAACTTTCACCGACCTCGACGCAAAACTCGTTGCTCCACCCGGCCTCACGCCCGAGCAACGCGCCGCTTGGGACGCCTATTACGAGCCGCGCAACGCAAAGTTCCGCGCCGCCAAACTCACCGGGCCCGACCTCCTGCGCTGGCGTTATCAACGCTATCTTCACGACTACCTCGCCACGGTAAAAGCCCTCGATGAAAACGTCGGACGTGTGCTTGATTATTTGGACAAAGAAGGCCTCGCGGAAAACACCGTCGTAATCTACGCGAGCGACCAAGGATTCTACCTCGGTGAACACGGCTGGTTCGACAAACGTTGGATCTTTGAAGAATCCGTGCGCACACCGTTGATCGTGCGTTGGCCGGGCGTAACTAAGCCTGGCACCGCTACCGCCGCGCTTGTTTCCAATCTCGATTTTGCGGAGACGTTTCTGGATGCCGCAGGTCTGCTGCAACCCGCCGACATGCAAGGCCGCAGCCTCAAGCCGCTCTTAGCCGGCCAGACCCCCACCGACTGGCGCACGGCGTTTTACTATCAGTATTTTGAGTACCCCACGCCGCACCGCGTGCGTCCGCACTACGGTGTCATCACCAATCGTTTCAAGCTCGTGCGCTTTGAGGGTGTCGGCGAAGACTATTGGGAGCTCTTCGATCTCGCCCGCGATCCGAATGAAATGAAAAGCGTTTATGGCGAGCCGTCGTACGCGGAAATCACCGCTGAACTGAAGCTGCAACTCACGCGCTTACGCCGTGAATTGAAAGTGCCTGAAGTTATCCCTGTTTCGTGGTATGGTAATCCGCCAGGTACGGTTAAAGGTGCTAAACAAAAAGCGAAGGCGGCCGCAGCCGAGAAAAAACCTTAAACAAAACCCTGTGCGTCGTTTGCCGAAAATCGCGCGGCTGGGTTGGACTCGCGCGGCGGATTGTGACTCATTCGATACATGACACCCCGTATCTTACCCCTGTTAACATTTGTCGGTTTTGTGGTCGCAGTGAACGCGTCGGCTGCGCTGCCTGAGGCCAAGGTCGTCCGCACGTCCGATCGTGTACGCGTGGAACTCGGCGGAAAATTGTTCACCGAGTACGTGTACCAAGGCGGCCCACGCCCTTATTTTTATCCCGTGCTGGCAGAAGACGGGACGCGGTTGAACCGCGATTTTCCGATGAAAGCGGATACGCCCGGTGAAGAGCTCGATCACCCGCATCATCGTTCGCTGTGGTTCACGCACGGCGCGGTGAACGGCGTGGATTTTTGGACCGAGCGCAAGGACACGGGCACGATTATCAACGACACGGTCAAGGCGATCGCGGATGGTAGCGTCGCAACGTTGGTCTCGACGAATCGCTGGGTGGGTCCTGATGGCGTGGTGCACTGCACCGACGAGACGACGGTGCGGCTCAGTGCTGTCCCGGCTGGGCGCCAGATCGATTACGAAGTCACTTTGAAAGCGCCGGCGGATCGCGCCGTGGTTTTGGGCGACACCAAGGAAGGCTCGATGGCTTTCCGTGTCGCGCAGTGGTTAACGCCGCCGCATCTGTTCAACAAAAATAAAACCGACGGCAAAGGCACGATCGTGAATGCCGAAGGCATCCGTGACGCGGCAACGTGGGGCAAGGCTTCCACGTGGGTCGATTACCACGCGCCGAAAGAGGGAAAAATTTACGGTGTCGCGATGTTCGATCATCCGAAAAACCCGCGCCATCCGACGTGGTGGCACGTGCGCGACTACGGCCTGTTCGCCGCAAATCCTTTTGGAAAACACGACTTCGAGCCTGCGCACAAAGCCAATCCCAAGGCGGGCGATCTCACAATCCCGGCGGGCGGCCGCGTAACGTTTCGTTGGCGGTTTTATTTTCACGAAGGCGACGAAAAGACGGCGCGCATCGCGGAGCAGTTTGCGGCGTACGCCGCCGGTAAATAAGTTCAGCGAACATCAGCTGTAACGGGCAGTTGACCTGAAGCAGCGCAGATAAGAACACTGCCCCTCTTGTCCTCCGCCGAACGCATCAAGCAAGTCTACGAGCGCTTCCCTTATCCGGGAAACGATCTAGAGGCGTTGCTTCGGCGCGGCGGTTCGATGCCGGCACTCAAGTGGATGCAGGGTGTCGGCCGGCCTGGCTGCGGGGCTCCAAGGCGCGTACTCGTCGCCGGCTGCGGCACGGGGGTTGAGGCATTCGTGTTGCGGCGTCAGTTACCGAAAGCGGAAATCGTCGCGGTGGATTTCAGTCCGCGCTCAATCGCCGTCGCGCGGAAACTCGAACGCGTCGCGCAAGTCGGACGCGCGATCACGTTTCAAGTCGCCGATCTCACGGATGCAAAGTTGGCGAAAAAAATTGGCGGCGATTTTGATCTGATTACCTGTCACGGCGTGTTGAGTTACATTCCTGAACCGGCGCGGG
>CANHAH010000051.1 GCA_947458705.1 Opitutia bacterium
GGCGCGCGCGTCGCCGAGTGGGTCGGCCTGCGCGGCGGTGCGACGATTCACTTAAACGGCGGTCTCATCCAAGACGGTCAGCTCGTGCTCGCGCATTCCAATTTCCCGCAGCTGCCGATGGCGAGCTCCTTGGAATATTTTGATCCCGTCACCGTTCAGCCCGTGAAATCCGTCAGCCTCGGTATCCGCCACGGCTCGCTCACGTGGGCAGAGAAAAAAGATGGTTTTTGGTGGGCCTGCTTTGCCCATTACAACGATCAAGGTACCGCCGCGGGCACCGACAACCGCAGCACGCTTTTCGGCAAATTCGACGAGCAGTGGAACCTGCTTGAATCGTGGATTTTCCCCGCGCAGGTCGTGACCAATTGGGGCAAAAGCAGCAGCTCCGGCGGCAGTTGGGGTGACGACGGCTTGCTCTACACGACCGGCCACGACGAAAAAGAGCTCTACGTACTCCGTCTGCCCAAGATGGGCGTCGCGCTGGAATACGTGACCACTATCGAAGTCCCCTTCGAAGGCCAATCCTGGGCTTGGGACCGCAGCGATAAGCGCGTCATTTACGGCATCATCCGCCGCACGGGCGAAGTTGTAGTCGCTCGCATCCCCGAGCTGCCCAAAACGCTCCTCGCCCGCTAAACGCGCTCACTCAGCGCAAGCGGACAAAAGGTCGCAGTGTTGCACAATCTGCCCGGGCGGACGGTAACCTCAAAAGACCGTGTCGCCGAATTGGATCATGCCGTCCATAGGCACCTGCGTGTTTTGGCGACGCACGAAAAGGATCGTGTCTACTTTCTCGCCGCCCATCTCATCGACCAGACCATTTCGATGCATGCATTTCGATCCGAGCGCAGCTTGACAGTGAATCTTTTTTGATGCACCCTTAAATAATGTCACTACCGCGCCCGCTACCGTGCGCTTTCTACCGCACCACCACTGGCAACGAGCCGGTGCGTGAGTGGTTGAAGGCGCTGCCGGAAGGCGAACGCAAGCAGGTCGGCAGTGATATAAAAGCAGTGCAGTATGGCTGGCCACTGGGTCTGCCGCTCGTGGATTCCCTCGGAAATGGTCTCTGGGAAGTCCGTTCGCGGCTGCCCTCCCGAATCGCACGAACCCTATTCTTCGTGCACGACGGAATGGTAATCCTCCTGCATGGTTTTATTAAGAAGACACGCACAACGCCAGATCACGAACTCGATTTAGCCAAAAGGAGAAAACTTGAAGTCCAAAAACAATCAGCACATCGGAAGTAGCTTCGACGAATTTCTTCGCGAAGAAGGCATCTATGCAGAGGTCGAAGCAGCGGCCCTGAAAAAGGTCATTGCTGCCGCCCTCGCAAGGCAGATGAAACATCGGCGCACCAGCGTGTCCAAGCTCGCTGAGACCTTAGGCACAAGTCGGGCCGCGGTTAGCCGCGTACTCGATGAGCAAAATACGTCCATCACCCTGACCACGCTTTCACGCACGGCCATAGCGCTTGGCTGCAAAGTCAGATTGGAAATCGTCGCGGCTTAACCACTCAGCACTTGGTGTTCCTGCGAATCGGTCTCCTGCTCAGCAGTCGAGACCTTGAGTCACCCTGCGCTCCGCCTTGCGTGCGTACCGCACTGTGCCTTAGTTCGAGGCGTGACTCCCGCGCTTCCTTCCACCCTCGCCAGCGAACTCACCCACTGGCGCCGCGATTTCCATCGTTACCCCGAACTTGGTTTTTGTGAATTCCGCACCGCCTCGCTCGTCGCCGCTACGCTGGAAAAATTCGGCTGGCAGGTCGCCGCAGGGGCCGAGGTCATGCGCGCTGACGCCCGCATGGAAGTTCCACCCGCCAGTGAAATCACGGCCGCCCGCGCCGAAGCGCTTCGTGATGGCGCCGATCCCGCATGGGTCGCTCGCTTAGGCGACGGCCTCACTGGGGTTGTCGGCACCTTCGACACCGGTCGCCCCGGCCCCACGGTTGCCTTCCGCGTTGATCTCGATGCCCTGCCCGTCAAGGAAAGCAGCGAGTCCACTCACCTGCCCTCGCGCGAGCACTTCACCTCCACGCGCCCCGGTCGCATGCACGCCTGCGGCCATGACGGCCACGCCGCCATTGGCCTAGGCCTGGCTCGCGTCTTGCCCGCTCTCCTTAAAAACAGTCGCGGTAAAATTAAACTGATCTTCCAGCCCGCCGAAGAAGGCTGCCGCGGCGCCAAATCCATGGTCGCCGCCGGCGTGCTCGGCGAGGTCGATTACTATTTCGCCACCCACCTAGGCATCTCGCTCACGGAGACGGGCGCCGTCGCTTGCGGCACCGATCACATCCTCGCCACCACCAAGCTCGACGCCACCTTCCATGGCGTTGCTGCGCACGCCGGGGTCGATCCTCACCTCGGCCGCAACGCCCTCCTCGCGGCGGCCACCGCCACGGTCCAACTCCATGCGATCGCGCGCCACGGCGCCGGCGCCTCCCGGATCAACGTCGGGCTACTCGAAGGTGGCTCCGGTCGCAATGTCATCGCCGACCGCGCTGTCCTGAAACTCGAAGTTCGCGGTGAGACCACACCGATCTGCGCCTGGATGGCCGTCGAAGCCGAACGCATCCTGCGCGCCACCGCCGCCCTACACGATGTTACCGTCTCGATCGAAAACATGGGCGAAGCCGGCAGCGCACCCTGCGACGATGAGGCCCGCGCGATCGTCCGGCGCGCCGCCGAAAAATCTGGGGCCACGCGTATCGTAGAATTTTCCCCACTCGGCGGCAGCGAAGACGCGACGCTCATGATGGACGCCGTCCAAGCCCGCGGCGGCAAAGCTACCTACCTGCTCGTGGGCACACCTCTTCCTGCTGGGCATCATCATCCACGTTTCGACATCGACGAGGCCGCCTTACCCAAGGCGGTTGCGCTCCATGCCGCCATCGCCGCGGAGATTCTTGGCCGGTAGGAATTGCCCTTACGACCACAACGCCGAAATCGGCGCCGCAAACAGCCGGTCGCCAAACGGCACGATCTGATCGTGGTCATAGAGCACGAAGCCGCCGGCAAAGCGTTTACCCGCCGCCGCCGCGAGTTTGCGCAGTCCACCGAAATCGGCCGATCCCACCGTCGCCGCCGCTTTCACTTCAAGACCGATGAGTCGACCTTCAGAGTTCTCAATCACGACATCGACTTCGTTCTGCTCTTTGTCGCGGAAATGGAAAAACTCGAACGGTTCGTCTTCCCAACTCGCGAGTTTCAGCGCTTCGGCCAACACAAAGGTCTCCAGCAGCGCGCCAAATATGCCACGGTCGGCCGCGATTTTTTCCACCGTAAGCCCACGCAACGAAGCGAGCAGGCCAGAGTCGAGGAAGGTAAGCTTGGGCGTCTTGATGAGTCGTTTTAGCTCGTTAGTGTACCACGGTGACAGCGTTCGAGTGAGAAAGAGCTGCTCGAAGAGTCCTACGTATTTTTGCGTCGTCACGTGCGAGAGTGCGAGCGGAGAACCCAGCGAAGAATAGTTAATCAACTGGCCGGAGTGATGCGCAAGCATCCGCAGCAGGCGCGGCATCTGCCCGAGTCGGTCGATCTGAGCGAGATCGCGCACATCACGCTGCACGATCGCGCGCACGTAATCTAGGTGCCACTGTTGACGCCGCGTTGGGGTTACCCGCAGTAGTGCTTCAGGGTAACCACCCGCGAGCACGGTCCCCACGAGATCCGCCCCCAAGATGCTCAAGCGCGGTTGCGGTGCGCGACCCGCGAAGGCCTCAGTCAGAAAACGCGAGGGGGTGCCCCGTACTTCCGCAGGTGAAAGCGGCAGCAGGTCGAGCGTAGCCATGCGACCCGCCAGTGAATCCGCGAGGCGAGGTAACAACATGAGATTGGCGGATCCGGTAAGTAAAAAGCGCCCAGGCCTTCGATCCTCATCCACACTGCGCTTGATTGCCAACAGGACATCTGGCGCGCGCTGCACCTCGTCAATCACCGCGCGGTCAAGTCCACGCACGAAGGCAACTGGATCGCGCCGCGCGGCATCAAGCGTGGTGGGGTCATCGAGTGTGAAGAACGGCCGACTGTCACCGGCCAGCCCGCGCGCGAGCGTCGTCTTACCTGACTGCCGTGGACCGTTGATCAGCACGACTCGCGTGTCTGCCAAGGCGGCGGTGAGTTTTGCGGTGATAAAACGGGGATGCATAACGATTTTTCAGAGCAGAAAAAGCTTCGACTGATTGAAAGTCAAATTCTGACTGATTGAAAGTTAAAATTTGACCAATTGAAAGTGAAGTCGGCCAATATTTCGTTTTCCAGTCGTTACTATTTCGAGTTAACTAAGTGCACTTTCCCGTCATGAACACCACGCTCACCCTCGCAGATATTCGCGCTGCGCACGCGCGGATTGCGGATAAAATCCACCGCACGCCCGTCCTCACCAGCGCCACGCTCGACGCGCTCTGCGGCGGTAATCTTTTTTTTAAGTGCGAGAACTTCCAAAAAATCGGCGCGTTTAAAGCCCGCGGCGCTGCCAACGCCGTGTTCAAGCTCACCGACGCCGAGGCCGCGGCCGGAGTCGCCACCCATTCCTCCGGCAACCACGCCGCCGCGCTCGCCCGCGCCGCTCGTCTGCGCGGCATCGCCGCACACATCGTGATGCCGTCCAACGCGCCGAAAGCCAAAGTCGATTCCGTGCGCCGCAACGGCGGCCGCATCATTTTTTGCGAGCCCAACGTCACCGCGCGCGAAGCCGCTTGCGCCCAAGTCATCGCCGAGAGCGGTGCGCGTCTCATCCATCCTTACAACGACTACGCTGTCATGGCCGGCCAAGGCACGGCGACTCTCGAGTTACTCGAACAAGCGCCCGAACTCGATCTGATCCTAGCACCTGTCGGCGGCGGAGGCTTACTCTGCGGTACCGCGGTCGCCGCCAAGGGCATGCGCCCCGGTATCAGCGTGATCGCCACGGAACCCGCCGCCGCCGATGACGCCGCGCGCTCGTTCGCCGCCGGTAAAATCATGGCCTTAGCGCCCACGCTCACCATCGCCGACGGCCTGCGCACGACGCTCGGCGAACGCAATTTTCCGCTTATACAACAACACGTGGATGGTATTGTGACGGTTTCCGAGGAAAGCATCGTCGAGGCGATGCGCCGTATCTGGGAAGTGCTCAAAATCATCATCGAGCCGAGTTGCGCCGTGCCCTACGCGGCGATTATAGAAAACAAAATCGAGGTCACCGGCAAACGCGTCGGCTTAATCCTCACCGGCGGCAACGTCGATCTCGACCTATTGCCGTGGTTGAAACCTTAAACGGAAGCGCCCGCCAGCCAGCGCACGTCCTCACTTTCGCTGGAAGAGATCGCTCTGCACGAGGCCGTGAATGAGCGCACGCACGCCGTAGTCGTGCGATTTCGCGCCGACGACGATCTGCTCAATCGTGGCACGATCACTGAAACGCACCGGGGCCCCCGTCGCGTAAATCGCAAATTGGCGCGTGAGGTTACGCGCGAGCATCACGTCTTCTTGGCGCAAGAGATTTTTAAAGTCTCGGATGTCTTTAAACGATCGCCCATCAGGTAGTTCGCCCGCGGCGTCCACCGGAAGACCAAAGTGAAACTCAAACGCGTGGCCATTTTTGCCGCGGCCAAGTTCCGCTTTTTTTGTTTCATCGATGGCGCGGTACCGATCACGCCAGCCGCCCATCACGTCAAAATTTTCCAAGGCAAAACCGGGTGGGTCCATTTTGCTGTGACAGGAGGCGCAACTCGCATCGGCACGGTGTTTCTCGAGTTGCTGACGGATGGTGACGGCGCCGCGAATATCGGGTTCAACGGCAGCGACCGGCGGGGGCGGGGGAATATCGATACCGAGGATGCGTTCGACGATCCATTTGCCACGGAGCACCGGGGAGGTGGTGGTACCGTTGGCGGTGATTTTCAAAACGCTGGCCTGCGTCATGAAACCGCCGCGCGGGCTATCGGGCGGGAGCGTAACGCGGCGCATGGCGGCGCCCTTCACATCATTAATACCGTAGTGCGTCGCAAGGCGTTCGTTGAGATAGGTGTAATCAGCGGCGACGATGCCGCGGGCGGGTTGATCGGCGCGGATCATTTCTTCAAACGTGAGGCGCGTCTCGGCGACAGCGGCCTCCGCCAGCGAGTCGTCGAGGTAATAATCGTTATAGAGCGTGGTCGAGGGTGTGGAGTCTTCGATTTTACGAAGATCAATCCAGTAATCGAGAAACGCGTCGCGGAAGCGTTGCGATTTGGTATCAGCGAGGAGTCGCTCGGTCTCTGCGCGCAAGACAGCGGGCTGGCTCAACTCACCCCGAGCGGCGCGCGCGCGCAGAGCGGCATCAGGCGGAGAATTCCAGATAAAAAGAGCGAGACGGGTCGCGAGCGCGGTGTCGTCGAGCCGGCCGGGTTTCTCGTCGAGAAACACAAATCCCGGCGACGCGAGCACCGCGGTGTAAGTTGCCACCATCGCTTCGGCAAAACTCAAGCCGGCGTTTTGACGTTCGTCGAAGAGCGCAAGGAAACGCGCGACGTCGGCTTCGGCGACGGGGTAACGGTACGCGCGATCGAGGAAACCACGGAGTAAGCGGGCAGCGTCGCCGTGCGGATCGTTCGAGACGATCTCGACGCGCATTTCTTCGAGCGGTTCAACGCGTTGGCCAGCTTGACGGCCGCCTTCGCGGCGATCGCCGCGCGCGGTGATCGGCAGCGCGAGTCCGGAGGCGCGGGTCGGAGATTTTTTAAGCGGCAGCTCTCCAAAAAGCAGGCGGTAACCGGCGGTGGTGTCCGCGTCGTAGAGCGGGCCTTCGACTTCCATCCAACGGAAGGCAACACTGGGCACACCCGCAGTTGTCATGAGTGGGTTGCGGAAATTTTCTGGGCGCGAGCGGTAAAACCGTGAGGCATCGGGAACGAGCGTCTCGTTGGCCAGCAACCAAACCTCGCCGATGTCGTGCGTCGTAGGCTCAGGGGTGAGGTCGAACTCACCGAGGCGACGATTAGGAACCCCGTTGCGGGTGTAAACAGTGATCGGCTCGACGGTGCGACCCGGTGAGAGCCGATCGTAGTCAGGCGTATTTAAATTGGGCGGACGAATTTTTCCGACGGTGTCCGTGGAGTGAGAAAAGCTCTTGGTCACGCCGCCGGGTGCGGCCCACATTGTGTAACCATTGAAACGAATTCGGTAGCGACCCGCGACGGGCGCGCGAAATCCGTCCCAGCGGTAGGTGAAGCCGGTGACGTAATTACTCGAGACCCAACCCACCGCCTCACGGTCGCGCGTGGCTGGATCTTGCGCGCCGACCGTAAGTGGCGCCTCACTCATGCGCACGGGGCGCTGCGGCTCGCGGTCGAGCAAGGGATACGTCATGCGGTCGGGCGAAGAATTAAAAGGGTTGGGCGTGAACTTACTGGTGAGGGTACGTTGATCGCGCGCGTAGTGGCGCACGATGGTGGTGGGCGGGTGCTCGAGTTGCACGGTGAGCGCCTGGCGAATCGCGTAGTCGGCGGCGGCCATGTAGCGAGCGAGATGGACATGAGACACGTCGAGAGCGTCGCCGATTTTATTGTAGCGGTTAGATTCTCCGTCGTCGGGAAATTGACCACGGATCTGTAGCCAGGGCGCGTGGAGGAGGTCGCGCAGAGCGTTTTCGTATTCGTAGCCGTTGAGGCGGCGTTGCGTGGCGCGACCTTCGCGGGCGATCAACTCGCGGTCGTGGGTGCCGAGCGTTTCACGGAGCGCAGCAAGAAAAGCAGCCGTCTCGGCGGCGTCGGGGCGTTTTTTTTCTTTCGGGGGCATTTCGCCGGCACCTAAGCGGTCGTGAACTTTGACCCACGTCGAAAAATCAGTCGTGGCGGTGAGATCGAGGGTCAGCGAGGTGAGATCGAGACGGCCCTTCTTGTCCTCGTCGTTGTGGCAGGAGGAACAATACTTGTCCGTGTAATCAAGGAGCGCGGGCGGGAGGGCGGCGGCGTGCAGGGCGGCCGGCAAAGCGACGGCGAAAAAAAATCCGGCGCTCAGGCGCTCCCAGCGGTCGCGTCCCACTTTCAAGGCCGGGGCGAGCAGGCTCATGCCAGCTCCAATCCGCGCATCGTGCCGGTAGACGAAGCGAATTTGTCGGTTTCGATGCCCATGCGCTGCAGCATGGAAACGTAGAGGTTCGGCAGGGGGTAATTATTGGTCGTACTGAAGGCGTGGTGTTGGCCATGCCGGAAACCGCCGCCGGCGAGAATCGTGGGCATATTGAAACACGTGTGGGCGTTGGCGTCGCCGAAGTTAGAGCCGTAGAGCACCATGGTACGATCAAGGAGCGTGTCTTCGGCTTCACGCACGGCTTTCAAATCGGCGAGGAGTTTGGCGAGGTGCTTCATGTGCCACTCGTCGATGGTGGTGAGCTCGGAGCGTTTCTTCTCGGATTTACCGTGGTGCGAGAGGTTGTGATAGCCGTCGGAGATGGTCTTGTCGGGAATGTCGAGGGCGGGCGTACTGACGCTGTCGAGCATGAGGGTGATGGCGCGAGTCGAGTCGGTCTCAAAGGCGAGGAGAGCGAGGTCGTACATGATTTTAACCTTCTCCATGTACGCGGCGGGATTGGTGGGATCGACCGGGACGGGCGCTTGGACGACGGGTTTCGGTCTGGTCTCCCAACCACGCGAGGCTTGGAGGCGGTGCTCGAGATCGCGCACGCTGGTAAAATATTGGTCGAGGCGGTCGCGGTCGCGGGCAGTGACGCCGCGGGAGAGTTCGCGGGCCTGACCGGCGATCGTATCGAGGATGCTACGACCGTTGTCGAGTTGGCGCAGTTGCGCCTTCACCTGCTCGGGCGAGCCTTGGAGAAAAAGCTGTTTGAACACCTCGGCCGCCTTGTCTTCGGGCGGGATGGCGACGCCCGTACCGGTCCATGAGAGACTGCGCGTGCGGGTGTTGACGGCGAGCGTGAGCGAGGGGAAGCGCGTGAGGGTGCCGATCTGCTCGGCGATGTGTTGATCGAGCGAGACGGTGTTGCGAAACGAACTGCTGCCTGGATGCGGCGCGGCCGTGAGAAAACATACATCGGCGGGGTGCCCGCCATCAACGTTGGGGTGCGAGACCCCGCTAAAAACGCTGAAGTCGGAGCGATGATCTTGGAGAAATTTTAAGTACGGCGAAGCGACGTAATCGCGGCCGGTGCCCGTGGGGAAAAATTGATCCCCCAGTAGACCAAGGTTGTTGCACACCGCGAGCATGCGGCGGGGTTTCACCCCGGGCGCGAGTGAGCTATCGGCTTTGGCGCCCGCGCGAGCGACGCCGGGCAACATTGATTCAAGAAACGGCAATGAGAGCGCGATGCCCGCGCCTTGCAGAAAACGGCGACGAGAGAGGGGCACACGAGTGGTTACAAACGGAGCGCGGGGCGAAAAAAAGGGGTAAGTGGGCATGATACAACCAAGAGGGGCGGGCAAAAAAAGGGCTGCACTAAAAGAATTTTCCCTTACGAAATAAACCCCGCCCTAAAAGGCAAACCCAGGCTAAAATAGGCGGAGCAGTATCACCAAGGGGGGTCAGGGTCCCTGAAGAAGAGGACACCGAGCACTAGCCCATTCATCCCGTCACCAGTTTAACCGCCGCAGTCAATCCGATCGCCTCAATACCCCGGCCGATTGGGAAGGGCTGCTCGATGGGTGCAACGATGTAGGCTTCCGTGATTTTTAAATCATCCAGCGAAGTCCAAAAGCCGCGCGTGACCGAGGGGGATGTGGACGCCTTGCATTCGAAGGCGATGCGGCGAGAGCCTTTTTCGAGGATTAAATCTAATTCGGCCCCTTGCGCGGTGCGGTAATAGGATGCGCGCCAGCCTTCGGCCGCAGCGCCCATCAATTTTTCGATGACAAAGCCTTCCCACGAGACTCCGCGAACCGGATGCCCATCCAGATCATTGAAGGTTTCTAGGCCTAGGAGCGCATGCAGCAGCCCGCTATCGCGGACGTAAGCCTTGGGAGTCTTAACCAGCCGTTTACTTAGGTTGGCTTCGGTCGGCTCCAAAAGTCGCATCATAAAAGAGCCAGAGAGGATGTCCAAATGGTTGCGAGGGGCGGTGTGGCTGGTGCCAAGTGCCTGCCCTAAGTATGAAAGGTTTAGACTTTGTCCGTGCAGGTGGGCGCACATACGCCAAAAGCGCTCCATCGTTTGAGCCGGCACCCGGAAGCCAAGCTGCGGGATGTCGCGTTCGAGGAAAGTGCGGATAAAATCCAGCCGCCAACGGAAGCTGGCTGCGTCGTCTTCGGCCAAGGTACTGTCGGGAAAGCCACCGCGTAACCAGAGCGATTCAAGGGTGACCAAAGGGTTTTGGCCTACACCGGCCAAAGCCAGCTCGCGCCATTGAAACGGGGTGAGTTCGCGCGTGGCGATGCGACCGGCGAGCGTTTCCGAGCTTTGTTTAAGTAAAGCGGGGGCGGCGGATCCCAGCAGGAGGAAGCGCCCAGGCCTGCGGTCCTCATCGATGAGCGCGCGCAATACTTCGAACAGGGCGGGTGCGTATTGCACTTCATCTATACACACGGTGCCCATTTGCCGCCGCAAGAAGGCTTCCGGGTCGGACGCCAACTTCATGCGATCGCTCGGCTTCTCTAAATCAAAATACTGGGTCTGGCCACCCGCATCTCGGATGGACTGGAGCCACTGTTTGGCTAGGGTCGTTTTCCCACATTGACGCGGTCCCACCAGTGCCAGAGCCGGATAGTGACGTGCATCACGGGTGAGGATGGAGGCAAGGGAGCGGGGGATTTTATCATGCATTTACAACTTCTGTAACTCTAATTGCAATGCTAATCAACGTTTATCCATGTAATTTTAACTTAATTCCGGCGAGCCGCCCTCGCAGGCAAAGAAGTCCGCGTGCGCGACCGCGCCGGCAATGGCTTTGTCTTCCGGGCGAGCGAAGCAACCCCGGTGAGTCTGGCGCGTGTACAGGATGAATCGAATGTGGCCCGGCTCATGCCACACAGCGCGGCAAACTCATCGACTCTTAGTCCAAGACCGGCGGCAATGTGAGCAACTACGTTGACTGGTAAGTCCGCTTGGACGAATCCGTGCCTCTCTGGCCGGCTTTCCACTTACCAACTAGAGCTTTGGTCCCCTGAGTTCAGCCGAAGCCGCCATCTCCGCCGCGACGAAGCGCGTGAAATCCCCGATGTCGTGCCGGACCGAAGCATTCTCCAGCGCCGACAGGTAAGCTTTGCGATGCTCCACCCGAATCACCGTCCACGGGTAGCCGCCGGATGCGAGCAGCGTATTCAGGATTAATCGCCCGAGTCGGCCCAAGGACAAGAACAGCGGCAAGGGGCATTAGGGTGAAGCGCACCGTCAGCGAGCTTTCGTTTCACAGCCTGCGCCACAACACCAGGTCCAGGCTCAAAAAAGCGGGTGTGCCCGAGTCCGTCGTGCGCGACATCATCGGTCACGAGTCGGAATTGGTCCGTCGCAACTACACCCACGTGGACGACGAGACCAAACGAAAGGCCATCCGCAACCTGCCGGATATTCTTGGAAAGCGGGCCTAAGCGTAGTACCGTTCGATTTTCAATTCTCTGTCGCGGCGTGCTGCTCGCGGATCGTGCGCAAGGCCTGCTCCACCGCTGAGCGCACGCGCGGAGTTTTGATCTGCCGCAACCAGGTTTGAACTTCCTTCCAGCGCAGTCCCTTCAAGTTGGTCTCCGGCAGACTTCCACTGACTCGGCTGCGATTCATGGCCGTGAGATAGGCCAGATCGAACAATGCCTTTTCGGGTGAAGCGACAAACCCATCGACACGGGCATCGTAGGCGTAGCCGCCGAAAAGCTCGGGCTTGATGCGATGCAGGGCAATGCGACCGCCCGGCATTTCCACTTCGCCCGGCCGCCCAAGCGTGACGGCGAACTGGGTCTGGGGAAGTTGCTGAATCCGTTCGTGCACGCGCAGGGCGGACCAGCCGGAGAGATACGCCTGATAAGGATCGGCCGCAGCCGTGACCAGCGCGCCCGCCTTGGAGGCCGAAACACCAAGGAGCCACGTGCCTTTCTTTAAGGGCGTGCTCAAGCCCGCCGCCGCGAGCCGCCGCAAGGCCATCGAAGCCGCCGGAATACTTACGCCGGCAAGCTGCGCCGCCGAGCGTGTCGTGATGCGTTTCTGCCCGACCAGCTTCTGATAAAATCCGAGCGAGGTCATGACGAGGCGGGCGGCAGCGCCGCCAAAAGATCGTGCCGGACTTTCGCCGACATCGTTGCCCAGGCTTCGGACGTTCCGTAGTGCGCGACCAAATCCGTCGGGAGGAACGACACGACTTGATCCTTGAACCGGTCGAATCCGATCAGGCCAAGTTGCTCCAACGCCTGCGCCACCAATTCCGGCGGCGCTTCCCGCCCCGCCGCCGCGTAGCGCGAGAGATGATGCAGATCGAAAACATCGCGCGCCTGCACTTGGGTTCGCGTGGCCAGGGCGTTGATTTTTTGGCGATAGGCGGCAGGTGGCGTGTAGTGATTGAAAACGAACGGGACTACCTGTTGCTCGGCGAGCAACGCGAGCGACGGTGGTTCGGTCACGCAGTTTTCAAAGGGCTCATCCTTCCGCCGGGAAAATTCCAAACGTGTCGGCAGCGGATTCGCCTCGTAGATGACATGGAATTTCCAGCGTTGCGCGGTTTGCGTCTGCTTGGCCGGTTTGATTTCGCTGAGCGTGATGCCGACGGCGGCGAGTTCGGTCAGCAGCGGGCGACTGGCCAGCACCTTGTTGACGTTCTTCTTCAAAATCTCGACGCCGACCACGCGCGCATCGAAATCGATGTCTTCGGAGAGACGTGGGCTGTTGTGGTAGAGACGCAAGTTCACTCCACCTTTCAGGCAGATCGTTCCGGGACTGATCACGCTCGCGAAATGCCGAAGGAATACGAGGTGAAAGCGTTCAACTGCCTCTCTTTGATTCATGGCTAGGTATTCACACAAGCGTTAAGATAAAGCAATAGTAAAATTTAGGGATATGAGGTCTATTTTCAATGAAAATCCATTGATAGTCAGTTGTTTAGGACAATTCTGAAAGGTAACTCATGAGACTGTCGTAGCTGATCAGCCGAATGCCGCGCAGTGCTCCGCGTTTGCGCAGCACCACGCTCTTTACCGGCGGCACACCGTCGTTGACGGGACCGGCCATCGTCAGCTCGTTCAAGGTGCTTCGAGAGAGACCGGTGAAACGGCATCGCGCACCTGGAGCAGGCAGGCGCAGCCATTTCGGTTTCGTTGCTTCTGAAAGTGCCGCCGTATGCGGCTGGGCGAGGGTTGTGTTCATGGTGTGGGTCTCCTTTAGGCACTCAGTTCAACCGCAGCCTTCACCTCGCGGCGGTTCTGCACCTCCAGGGCGATCAGGGCGAGGTGCCAGTCGTGGAAAACGTTTTGACGATGCGAAACGCGCAGGCCGTTTTCAGTTGTCTCCATTTTACACTTCACCGAAGCGACGACGCGGTGCTCGTCGCCATCAAAGAGCGAGATTTCGCCGTCTTCACAGCCAGGCGATTGAGTCATGAAGGCTTCAACCACGTTTTTTGGGAGTTTCAGCGATGGCGGTGGAGATGCAGACGTCGCGGTTTACGCTGTTCGGCCAATTCCCGGCATCCGATCACGATTCTCTAGCCACACGGATCAGGCCACATCATCCAGAATTTAGACGGGCTGGTCGGCAGGTAAACGAAGCCACACGTTTGATAATAATGCTCCAACTGCTCCATCTCTTCGGGCGTGTCGAAATTCGAAGGCTGTAGAATAATTTTTCTGTCCGGTCCGAATTGGTCGCGGATGTCCGAAATCATTCTACTGGCACTATTCCGCAGTAATTTTTTTTCGGGCGGCTTTGCTTCGAGCCATTCGATTAAAATGTATTCGGGATCCGGTAGTTCAGGCGCGACCCCTTGAGGTTTGAAAGCCCGCACAAAATACACGAGTAAACCAACACTAGAGGTCAGTTCGCGTCGCACGGTTTGCTGCAGAGGAATCTTAGTCATCAAGCCGAGCTATTTCAGAATTCGACAACGTCGACATCGGGCAACCGTCATCTTCCGACCCGCGCGTTGATGCGCCCCTCAACGTCCCGCAACCGTGCGACAATGTCCGGCCACGGCTTCGGCTCACCGAAATACATTTCCCGCATGTCGCGGTAGTCCTTTTCCAACGCAGCCAATCGGACCGCCGGTGGGACCAACCGGAAAGTCCCGGGCACCGCGGTTTCATAACTGGCCCACGTCGAAGCAAAGAACACCCGCTTATGCGCCACCACGCGCTCGCGCAAATCGTCACGACCCAACGCTGCCGACGCTGCGGCGTGCTCAGCCAATGCCACCAAGTCGGCATAGTGCCGCGACAACCGCACCGGGGTTGCCTTGTCTTCCGCCCGATGAGCCTCGGCGTGCAAGATTGTGGCCTTCTCCCAAAACGTGCGCTCCAGCGCCAATGCCCTCACCATGACCTTGGCGTCCGTCACGCCGTCAGGAAACGCCTCCGCCAGGTATGGCAAAACGGTCTGCGCATCCGCAGGCCACGCGTCCGATCGCGCCCCGCATTCAATTTTCACCTCTCTCCGCACATACCCAGAGTCTTTTCCTCCGCCCACCGCGCTGGGGTAGCGAAAAAGCAGGGTCTGAGCGTCATCCGGTCGATCACGATTTCCCATCGCTCGCCACCGAGCGCGGACTCGGCCCGGACCCGCAAGGCCGGCAGCACCTCATCCCGAATCTTCGCGGTGCAGGCCGCCGCCAGTTCTTCGAGCCGCTTCGTCTGCTGCTTTCGGGGAATCGGCCCGCTCCGGATCATGTTCACCGGAAAACCCGAGCCATTCGCGGCTCAACGACACGTCGATGTCCTCGGAGAAGCGCTCGATGACGCGCCACACCTTCGAAAGCGACGTGCCGCCCTTGAAGATCAGATGCTCTCCGATTCCGGGCAGCGCAAATAATTCAGCGAGCGTCCAACAGACCCAAAAGTCCTTCTCGATGATGACTTCTCCGAGCCGCGGCTTGGTAGAGTTCAGCCCGCTGCGTCGCGGATAGTCGCAAAACTGATTTCATGGTGTGACGGCAAGGTCGCGGACGATGGGTTGCATCCAAGCAGGAAGGTTCGGCCCCAGCCGCACCAGATCCTTCCGGGTCGGGGCGTCGATCCGCTCGCGCAACCGCGCGAGTGCCGTCGGCGCCAGTCCGTTGGCGCGAAGATGCCGGATCGCCTGAATCACCAAGCCGGCCGGACGGCCGGCGCCCAGCAGATTGCGCGGCGCCGCCCGCCGAAAAATCAACGTCAGCTTATCCAACTGAACCTGGCGCGGCACCCCGTCGGTCAAAATCACAATCTTGGCCGGCACCTGATCCGACAAACCCAGAAGGTTGGCCGCATAGGCCCCGGAAACTTGCCATTGGGCACTGCTTCCTGCCATCAGGCTCCGCACCACCGCCATCGGATCAGGTGCTGTCTGGCCCAGCATCGGATGCGCCCGCGGTAGGTCGTAATAACCTCGATGAACCCGCCGGAGATCACCGGCCTTGGCCAGCCGGCTTAAGGCCTGCCTGACGGCTGCATATTGCCCAACGTCAACAAAGTCCCGAGCGGAAACAACCGCTCCACCCCGATTCGTCCGAATGGATCGCAGCAGCTTGGCATCAATGCTTTGAGTCTTCATTGGACGCTTCATCTGTCACAATAACTAATTAGTTTTTGTGACAAATCGAGCCAAATCCAATGCCCGCCCGATCTTGGTCTTTTTACCAATAACCCAATTTCCACTGGTGAGTAAAAATGCAGTTTTGAGTAAAAACCGAGCCAGTGACCTGACCTCAAAAATTTGAGCTCGTCTGGCGTCGGTGCTTTCATGATCTCTCCTCTGAGTTCTTACTTTTTCAGAAGCTGGCGTCCCCACGGGGATTCGAACCCCGGTTCTTACCGTGAAAGGGTAGTGTCCTAACCGGGCTAGACGATGGGGACAGACCTTAAGCCGCGGAACGTACCCCGAGACTAATTCCGCGCAAGGGCTTTTTTAAATGATCTTGGACCACGCTTACCTACGGCCATCCGCGAGGCCATGCTTGAGTTACCGGCCCCCACCCTGTCTTTGTGCTGCATCGCCTGATCTCCGGATGAACCTGCGCTACTATCCCCACACGCTCGAACTGCGTCACGCATTCACCATCGCCACCGCCTCACGCACCACCACGCCAGCCATGATGGTCGAGGTCGAACACGAGGGTGTCATCGGCTACGGCGAGGCCGCGATGCCCCCTTACCTCGGCGAGAGCCAAACCAGCGCGGCCACGTTTCTTGATCGGGTCGACCTCACGCGCGTCGCCGATCCATTTCAGCTCGAGGAAATTCTTCCCGCGATCGACGCCTTGGCTCCCGGCAACACCGCCGCCAAAGCCGCCGTGGATATCGCGCTCCACGATTGGATTGGTAAAAAACTGGGCGCCCCCTGGCACCGTATCTGGGGCCTCGACCCCGCGCGCGCGCCCGTCACGTCATTCACCATTGGTATCGATACGCCGGAAATCGTCCGCACCAAAACCCACGAGGCTGCGCCCTACAAAATCATTAAAGTGAAACTCGGCCGCGACGCAGCAACCGACCGCAAACTCATCGAAACCATCCGCGAAGTCTCTGATCGACCCATCACCGTCGATGCCAACCAAGGCTGGCGCGATCGTACCGAAGCGCTCCGCATGATCGAGTGGCTGGCTGCGCGTGGCGTCGTTTTCATCGAGCAACCCATGCCCAAAGAGCAGCCCGACGATACCGCTTGGCTACGCGAGCACAGTCCGCTCCCGCTGATCGCAGACGAGAGCGTCCAACGTCTCGCTGATGTGCGCCGCGCTGACGGCGTCTTCGACGGCATCAACATCAAACTCATGAAGTGCACCGGCCTGCGCGAAGCGCACAAGATGATCACCCTCGCTCGCGCCCTAGACCTCAAGGTCATGCTTGGTTGCATGACAGAAACCTCCTGTGCCATCTCCGCCGCGGCGCAACTTTCTCCGCTGGTCGATTGGGCCGATCTCGACGGCGCCTTGCTCATCAAAAACGACCTCTTCGCCGGCACCACAATCGTCGACGGCAAGATCACGCTCAACGATCGCCCCGGCCTCGGCCTCGTGAAACTCTGATCGTTTTTCGCCACCTATGTCTGCCGTCAACCCGCCCGCCGCGCCCACGCTCCGCGAAAAAATTGGCCAGCTTTTCAACGTCGGTTTCCGCGGCCGCACGCCCGCCGAATGCGAACTTATCGCGCGCGATCTGCGCGAACTTCATTTGGGCGGCGTGATTTTTTTCGATCAGGACATGGCCGGCGGAACCATCGATTCCGGCCCGCGGCTGCGCAACATCGAGTCACCGGCGCAGGTCAAAACCCTCATCGCCTACTTGCAGGCTCAAGCGCGCGTGCCGCTTCTGATCTCCGTCGACCAAGAGGGCGGTCGCGTCAATCGCCTCAAGCCCAGCTACGGTTTCCCGCCGAGTATTTCTCACCAAGAGCTCGGGCGTCTCGACCAACCTACAGAGACTTACCGCCACGCCGCCGCCACCGCGCAGACGCTCGCCGCCGTGGGTTTTAATTTCAACCTCGCCCCGGTCGTCGACCTCGATGCCAACCCCAACAACCCAATCATCCAGGGCAAGGGTCGCAGTTTTTCCGCTGATCCCGCTACCGTCGCGCGCCACGCCGCCGAGTTCGTTCGCGCGCATCGCGCGCACGGCGTTCTCACGTGCGCGAAACATTTTCCCGGTCACGGCAGCGCAGCGGGCGATACGCATCTCGGACTTGTCGATGTAACCTCGACGTGGCACGAGCGCGAGTTACTCCCATTTCAATCCCTCATCGCCGAGGGTCTGTGCGACGCGATCATGACCGCGCACGTTTTCCACGCCCAACTCGACCCGGTACATCCCGCGACATTATCGCCTGCGATCATCACGGGGCTACTGCGAGAGAAACTCGGCTTTGACGGCGTGATCATAAGCGACGACATGGAGATGAAAGCGATCTCGCAGCACTACGGCCTCGAAAAGTCTGTGCCCGCCGCCATCGCCGCGGGTATCGACGTACTCTGCTTCGGGAACAACCTTACCTACGATCCCGACATCGCGCGCAAAGCCATCGCCATCCTAGTGAGCGCCGTCGAAGACGGCCAACTCACTGAAACCCGCATCGATATTTCCTACCGCCGCGTCCTCGCCCTCAAACGCCGAGCGGGCCTCATCGCTTAGCCACCTCTACCCTCCTATGCTCTGTCGCCCGCTCTCACTCGCCACCTCCGCTCTCGCGTGCGCCACGCTGCTGCTCTTCTCCAGTTGCCGCACCATCCCTGGAACCGCCGCCAAACGGAGCGGCGATGAAATCATCGTCGCTGGGCAACTCTTTCACACGGGCACGCCCGTCGTCACGTGGATGGATGCGGGCGGCTACGACGCTTACCGGGTCGAACGCCGTTTCAGCCCCTACGCCGAGAGTAGCTACGAGCAGACGGTCGCTGCCGTGAAAGACATCACCGTACCCAACCGTTACAGCGCACGCACCAACACGCTTTCGCCTACGGAGATTGAAAAAATTCGCGGAGGTGGCTGGACGCTGCCTCAGCTCCAAAATGTCGTCGATCAATTCGTCCTGCATTACGATGTCTGCGGTCTCAGTAAGACCTGTTTCAACGTTCTGCATGATCACCGCGGCCTAAGCGTGCACTTCATGTTGGATCTGGACGGCACGATTTACCAAACGCTCGACCTCAAAGAACGCGCCCGTCACGCCACGACTTCCAACAACCGCTCTATCGGCATCGAGATCGCCAATATGGGCGCCTATCCACCGGGCGCGACCAAGACCCTAGACGAATGGTACGGCCGCGACGCCACCGGCCGCACGATCATCACGATCCCCGCTCGCGTCGGCGACCCGATGCTGCGCGTGAAAAATTTCGTCGGTCGCCCCGCCCGCCCTGAACCCATCCGTGGCGTCGTACAAGGCACTGATCTCGTCCAATACGATTTCACGCCCGAGCAATATGCCGCGCTCGCTAAACTCACCGCCGCCCTCACAAAAATTTTTCCCAAGATCACCTGCGACATCCCGCGCGGTCCCGACGGACAAGTGCTTCCGCATAAATTACCCGACGCCGAACTCGCCGCGTACCACGGCGTGCTCGGCCACTACCACATTCAGACCAACAAGACCGACCCAGGTCCGGCGCTCCAATGGGAAAAATTGCTTTCCGAGGCGCGCGCCCTGCGAAATTAAAAACACCCGACGCTTTTTCATTACCCCCACCCCATGAAGCTTCCGCTATCCCTGTTATTATACTTATCCGCGCTGATTTTTAGCAGCGCACTTCGCGCCGCTGCCACCACCGCTTTTGTCGACGTCGCCGTTCTCCCAATGGATTCCGAGCGCATCCTCACCCATCAAACTGTCCTCGTGACGGGTGATCGGATCGTTCAAGTCGGCCCCACCGCCACAGTCAAAATTCCCGCCGATGCTCAGCGCATCAATGGAGCGGGCAAGTTTCTCATTCCTGGACTCGGCGAGATGCACGGGCATAACCCACCCTTGGGCTCGTCGCAGGCCTACATCGAAAACGTTTATTTTCTTTTCGTCGCCAACGGCGTCACCACCGTGCGCGGCATGCTTGGTTGGCCCGGCCAACTCGAACTCCGCGACCAAGTAAAAACCGGCGCCATCACCGGTCCTTCGCTCTACCTCGCTGGCCCGAGCTTCACCGGCAATGGCACCAACGCCGTGCTTTCTCCCGTCGCCGCCGCAGGCCGCGTCCGCCAACAAAAAATCGAAGGCTGGGACCTGCTCAAAGTTCACCCGGGCGTGAAACGCGAAGTCTACGACGCCATGGCCAAAACCGCCAACGAAGTTGGGATCCGTTTCGCTGGCCACATCCCCGCCGACGTTGGCCTCGTCCACGCCATGGAGCGCCGCCAAGAAACGGTCGACCAC
>CANHAH010000052.1 GCA_947458705.1 Opitutia bacterium
CATGCATTCAACCCGCCGTAATTTTATAAAATCCTCCCTCGCTGTGTCCGCCACCGCGGCTTTCACCACAGGTATCAACTCCCGCGCCGCCCAAGCCACACCATCCACCGTCGCCCGTGATTACTACGAATTACGAGCGTATCGTTTAAAACCCGATACCTCGAGCGCCGTCCTAGAGAAATATTTAGAAAAAGCCCTCATCCCAGCGCTGAACGACCGCGGTCTCGACAGCATCGGTGTCTTCACCGAGGTCGACGTGGACAAAAAAGCCGTCACCGCCAAACCGAAGATCGGTACAAGCGCGGCGCCGGTAGCGATCTGGGTACTTATCACCCACCCAACACTGGAGTCATTCACTCAAATCAGCGCCGAACTCAATACCGAAGCCAAGGTTCAAGCCGCGGCTCCGGAATATTTCCAGACAGTGAAATCAAATCCCGCCTACGATCGCGTGGACACTTGGTTGCTTCGGGCCTTCGCCGGTATGCCTAAACTCGCCGTTCCCGCATTCTCTAAAAATAAAACCCCTACCCGTATTTTCGAGCTACGCGATTACGAGAGCCACAGCGAAGAACGCGCCCTCAGTAAAATGGCCATGTTCGACGATGGAGAAATCCCACTCATGCAAGATCTCGGGATGTCGCCCGTATTTTTCGGCCAAGCCCTCGCTGGCCCTAACCTCCCCCATCTGCGCTACATCACCTGCGGTCCCGATCTAGCCACGCACCTTGGAAATTGGAAAAAATTTGGTCCCGACCCGCGTTGGGTCAAAATGAAGGACCAACCAACCTATAAAGATAACACTTCTAAAAACACCGCCCGCTTCATCGTTCCCACCGCCTACTCCCAAATCTGAGTTCGCTTGCATGCGGCTCGACGCAGCTGAAGCGCGGGTCTGAGCCCGGCTATTAAACCGCTAGCTTTAAAAGTTAGCGGTTTTTTTAGTCCGCTAGAAGCGGTTACCCCGAAATAACGGAGCAAAATCCGGGTTATTGCCAGTTATGCTGTTACAGAAATTTTTTGATGACCAATTGGGGAACGACCAAATCGTTTCGCGTTAGCGACCCAAAGGTAACTCGTTGCCAGCAGCTAAGTCGACCAAAGCTGAAAATCGCGACTGATCACGCTAGGATGTCTCGGAACCGGCCATACCGCCGAGTCCCAGTAAAATCCTCGCCACCGCAGGCCTAGACTGCTCGCTTCAAGTCTACCCTAGGTCACCCCACTTTACCCCATGCATTGGTCACAAACCTACGCACCACTAGGCGGCATCGGCATCTCCGCCTTGGTCGCAGCGATTCCCGTTATCATTCTGCTTGGCCTGCTCGCATTTTGGCATGTGCGAGCTCACCTCGCAGCGCTCATCGCGCTTACACTCGCTGCCGGTGTGGCCGTGGGTGTCTACGGCATGCCCTTGAAACTCACGCTCGCCGCCGCAGGCTACGGCGCCGCTTTCGGACTGATGCCAATAGGTTGGCTGATCCTCAACGCGATCTTCATATACCAACTCTCCGTAGAAACTGGCCAGTTCGCCGTTCTCCAACGTCAGATTGCAGGCGTTTCCGGTGATCGGCGCATCCAAGCGTTGTTACTCGCGTTTTGCTTTGGTGCCTTCATCGAAGGCGCGGCGGGTTTTGGCGCGCCCGTCGCCATCTCCGGAGCTTTGATGATTGGCCTCGGCTTCAAACCCGTTGAAGCCGCCAAACTCGCCCTGATCGGTAACACCGCGCCAGTCGCTTTCGGTTCGCTCGGGATTCCCATCACCACACTCGCGCCGCTCACGGGTCTCGACGTGCTTTCGCTCAGCGCAATGGTAGGCCGCCAACTCCCTTTCTTTTCTTTGCTCGTCCCGTTTTGGCTCGTAGCCGCCCAATGCGGTTGGCGCGGTATGATCGCGGTCTGGCCAGCGTGCCTGGTCTCAGGCGCGACTTTTGGCACAATGCAATTTCTGGTGAGCAATTTTCACGGTCCTTGGTTGGTCGACATCGTGAGCGCCGCTGTCGCCATGTTCGCAGTTGTGGTGTTAATGCGCTTCTGGCGCCCAGCCGAAGAATCATTTAATCCACTTGCACAGGGGATCGCTGCCGCTGAGAACGACGCGAGGACTATCACTGCGCCGTGGAAGGCTTGGATTCCTTGGATTTTCCTCACTGTTTTCGTTTTCATCTGGGGCCTGCCACCGGTCAAAACGGCGCTAAACCATTTATTCGCCCCCGAGTTCAAGGTGCCAGCACTTCACCTCGCAGTGGAAAAAATGCCGCCAGTCGCGCCTACGCCTACGCCGGAAAAAGCGGTCTTTGTCCTAAACTTGCTTTCCGCAACCGGCACCGCACTCCTACTCGCAGGTGTCGGCGCGGCGATCACGCTCGGAGTGGGTCTGCGTCGTACCGCGAAAATTTATTGGCAAACGCTCCTGCGCGTACGCGTTTCACTACTTACGATTTCCGCTATGCTGGCGCTCGGGTACACGACCCGCTACAGCGGCACTGATACGACATTGGGCCTAGCTATGGCCAGCACAGGTTGGTTGTTTCCATTTTTCTCGCCACTCATTGGCTGGCTAGGCGTCGCGCTCACGGGCAGTGACACCTCCTCCAACGTTCTTTTCGGTAATCTCCAAAAAGTAACCGCCGAACAACTTGGCTTTTCGCCTATACTCACTTGCGCCGCCAATAGCTCCGGAGGCGTCATGGGAAAAATGATCGACGCCCAAAGTATCGTCGTCGCGAGTGTCGCCACGGGCGGCCACCCAGAGAGCCCCGCGGCAGGAACGATCTTGCGGGCCGTCTTTTGGCACAGCATCGCTCTCGCCGTCCTCGTGGGCATGCTCGTGATGCTCCAAGCCTATGTGTGGCCTGGAATGATCCCCGCGCTTAAACCTTAGATCAGCCCAGAGGGCGCAAGCGTCTTGCGCACCATCCGCGCCATCGACTCCTCGGGGTTTAGTTCGGTCACTCGGTCGAGCTCGACCCACGCCAGTTCTTTGGATTCGTTCGCTGCGCGCACCAGCGGCTCAAGGTCATCCGCTTCGATCATGAAACGCACGTCGTAGTGCCAATGCGCCGACTCAGCCTTACGCGCTGGAATCCAGTGGCGATCGAGGTCGAAAATATTTCCCGTCACCGGCTGCAATTTCGTGAGTCCGCTTTCCTCGCGCCCTTCGCGCAATGCCACTGCGAGCAAATCCCCGTCGCCATCGGCGTGGCCGCCGAGTTGCAACCATTTTTCCAACTTCAAATGATGCGTTAGCAAGGTCCTGCGGCGCGTGGCATTCACGATCCACGCCGAGCCGGTGAGATGCCCCAGCCCACACGTTCGCCACAAACACTCCGGCTCCGCTTTGATAAATCGTAAGGTTTCCGCCACCATCTCCGCCTCGTGCGTCTCGAGCGAATTTCGCGCGTAGGTCTGTAATAACTCCAAGATTTTAGCGTGCATCGTGGTTCGACTTAGCGGGTGTCGAACCACTTTGGTTCCAGCTTAGCCTCTGCCGCCAACGCGATCTGCGCAAACACCTCATCGACGGTATTAGCCACCCGAAACAAATCCATGTTCGAAGGTTTGAAGAATTTTTCCGCGAGCATCTTTTCAAACAACCGCAACAGATCGTCGTAGAATCCATCCTGGTTTAAAAAAACGCAGGGTTTTTTAACCACATGTAATTGGCGCAAGGTGAGAATTTCCATAATTTCCTCAAGTGTACCAAAGCCGCCCGGCAGCGTCACAAAGGCATCCGCCCGCGTCTCCATGAGGAGCTTTCGCTCCCGCATCGTGATGACGGTGATGAGTTCGTCAGCCTCGTCGAAAGCCAGCTCACGCGCCTTCATAAAATCAGGGATCACACCGACCACCCGACCTCCGTTCATCTTCACCGATCGAGCGATCGCGCCCATCAGTCCTGTTTTTCCACCGCCGTAAACAAGACCCCAGCCGTGTTCCACCATCAGTTTACCCAACTGCGTTGCGGCCGCCACATACTTAGGATCAATCCGATCGCTTGAGGCACAGTAAACGCATAGTAATTTACTCATAAGTTAATTTAAGACTGAGGATTGAGCCTCGACACGAGAAACGCCAAGCTCGGATCGCCAAATTACATTTTCGCCTCCTTATTTTAACTTTCCCCTTGGCACTTCCTAAAACCTATCGCGGCCGGCTCGCACCCTCCCCCACCGGGCATCTCCACCTCGGTCACGCTCGCACGTTCTGGCTCGCAGCCGAGCGTGCTCGCGCCGCCGGAGGCACGCTCTTACTCCGCAACGACGATCTTGATGCAATCCGATTCCGACTCGATTTCGTCGAGGCGATGCTCGAGGACCTGCGCTGGCTGGGATTCACCTGGGAGGAACCTGTCATAGCCCAGAGCCAACGCCTCCCGCTTTATCGTGCCGCCCTCGCCCGACTCCACGCCGCAGGCGTGATATTTCCCTGTACCCGCACGCGCCGCGATGTGCTCGATGCCATCGGCGCCCCACATGAAGGCGGCGACAACGACGAGCCTATTTACCCACCGCAATTTCGCCCCGCGCTCGATGCACCACTCCCACCGCTGACCGACACGCTCGCGGTTAACTGGCGCTTTCGCGTGCCGGATGGCGAAACCCTAACGTTTCAAGACCACGCCCTCGGCCCGCAAAACGCCATCGTCGGCCGCGACCTCGGTGACTTCCTTGTCTGGCGCAAAGATGGCGTTCCGAGCTACCAACTCGCCTGCGCTGTCGACGATTTTGATCTAGGGATTACTGAAGTGGTACGAGGCGCCGATCTCGTAAAAAGCACCTTTCGCCAGCTCTTGCTTTTCCGCGCTCTGGGAGCTCCCGCTCCAGAATTTTACCACGCGCCGCTCATGCTCGATGACGCTGGCGTTCGTCTCGCCAAACGCCACGACGCCCTCAGCCTACGCGCCTTGCGCGAACAGGGCGTGACTCCAGCCCAGATCATCGAAACCTTTCGCCTCGCCACCGCATGAGCCTTCCCAAAATCGGCATCCTCAACATCTCCGATCGCGCCAGCGCCGGCATTTACTCCGACGAACCCGGCCAGGCTTGCGTTGCCCTTTTACGCACATGGCTCACGACGGAGTTCGAGCTCGATTATAAGATCATCCCCGATGAACGCCCGGTAATTGAAGCTGAACTTCGCCGTATGGCCGACCAAGCAGGTTGCGCACTCATCGTAACAACCGGTGGCACTGGCCCAGCACCCCGTGATGTCACGCCCGAAGCCACGCGTGCCGTAATCGAGAAAGAACTTCCCGGTTTCGGAGAACTCATGCGAACGACCTCGCTCCAGTACGTCCCCACCGCGATTTTATCCCGTCAGACCGCGGGCATCCGCGGGCGTACGCTTATCGTCAATCTACCCGGTCGTCCTAAAGCCATAGGTGAAAACCTCGCCGCGGTTTTCCCTGCGATCCCCTATTGCCTCGATCTCATCGGGGCCGCCAGGCTCGAAACCCTCCCGGAAGTCATGAAAAGTTTCCGCCCGAAAGCCTAAGCAGCCCCTCAAATTTTTGGGTTCAACCACTCAGTTGGCAGCACGGACTCCGGTCCGATAATGTAAACGCGGTAGTACAGCCAAAAAACCAACCCTCCGAGCAAAAGGAGGAATAAAATTTCACCTAATTCCCCGCCGGTACGTCGACTGCTCCTCTGGAGAGAGCCTACCAGCCGCCCGATCATAGGGGAGACAACGAATCCCACCAAGGAACCGCCGAATAACACCATACCCATGATCGCGCCCGTCCGCAGAAAAGGATCACCAAAAACCCGCGCCTTATAGCTGACGATCTCCACGCAGAGATTCAGCAATAACAAACAGCAAGGAAGCACATAGTAATTACGAACGACGTGGGTGTTTTTCATGCGCAGCAAGCAAAGTTGATCTCTTCAACATCCAGCCGCTTGCTTGAAAGTGAAATCTAAATTTCAATCACTGCGCCCATGATCAACTACAGTAATCCCGACCTCACTCAACATCCTCCGCGCAGCGTCCGTGTACGTATCGGCGGGTACTCTCATCTCGCCCGCCTGCTCGACAAGGCCCGCGCCGTCATCGCCAACAAAGGCGCCGACTACCATTACAACTGCCCGCTCGACCAACAGCTCTTCGCCTTCGTCGGCGTCACCGCTGATGCCATGCTCGCCGAAATTAAAACCGGCAAAACTGACTTCGAAATCCTCACCTGGTTAAACGCCAACACTAAACGCCAACCTTACGAAGTCATCGCTTGGTCCGCTTGGCTCGAGCAACTCGGACCCGGCGACGCCGAAGGCCATGAGTGGATCGCGAGTGTAATCAAGGGCAATAAATCTGCCCGCGAAGACATCCGATCTTTTGCCGAGATGCTCGATCTCGACGACTTCATCAGCTACGGGGGCAAAGCCTGATATAGGCCCAGACCTCAACGTTTGTCCAAGGTCGCGCTTCACGCGCGGCCTTTTTTTTGCGCATCAAACTCGAACCCTAAAACCTAAGCCCTTCACCGCTCAGAGCTCCGTATATTTATCCGAGCGCCCTTTGGCTTTCTCGATCGGATACTTGAGAGCGTTGGCCGCCATCTTCTTGTCGATCGCCGTCGCGACATCAACCTGCGCCACATTGGCAAACTGCAGCGCGTAGATTACGACATCTGCTAATTCTTCCGCGATTTTGGCGCGCTTAACCGGATCGGCCACGTGCGCACGCGAGGCCTCCGGCGTGCTCCACAAAAAATGCTCCATCAATTCGCCGGCCTCAGCGGCGAGCGCCATACTGAGATTTTTCGGCGCGTGAAATTGCTCCCAATCCCGCTCTCGGGCGAAGGCGAGCACGCGGCCCTTCAGTTCAGCCAAGTTCGTCGTGGAATCGGTTGCAGCAGGCATGGCCCGCTAAGCTGCCGGGCGAGACGCTGTCACGCAATCCTGACCGCCAGATTTTTTTCCGTTTGGCACAACGTCAGCATGAACAAATTACCAACGCTTTGAACTTCCCCTCGTAAAGACAGTAGAGGTTCCATATGACCTCACCTAAGCCGGACTCTACGCCGCTAGCGTGCATGGCGTGAGGATAACGCCAACCTCCGGACAAAAAAGAGCGGACCCGGTAGGGCCCGCTCTTTTTTAAATAATACGGGATGTTAATCCCGCGATGTTACCAAATCAGGCAGCTTTTTCCTGCTCTTCAATCTTGAGAGCGCGGTAACCACCGATGCTCTTGAAGTAGAACATGAGCAGCAGGTAGATCGCAGCCATGACAAGAGGAATGTAAGAGTCCGCCTTCAAGGTGGCGCGGTCACCGGCTTGATTGGCGGCAACGATCGCCTTCTGATCAGCCGTGCCCTTGTCGCCGGCTTTCTTGGCAGCTTCTAGTTTAGTGCCATCAACCGCGGTAACGGGGGATAGAAACAGGAACTTCGACTCTCCGGAAGCCTTGGACGAAGCGTAGACCGCAGGAGCGGTCTGCTGGAGGTTCTCAGCCGTAAAACGGTCCTTGGCGTAACCGAGGCCGGGGCCACCGAGCAAACCGGCGGAGAGCATACCAATGCCACCCATGATCGACATCGCCACGGCGCCGGAGCGCGGGAAACGATCGCCGATGACAGCGAGCATCGTGGGCCAGAAGAAGGTCTTTCCGAGGGCGTAAATGCCGAGGGCAATCAGCGCCACGTAAAAGGAATCCATACCCGAGGCAAGACGGAGACCGACGACGGCGAGAAGAGCCGAAGTGACGAGCAAAGCGATCGGTGAACCGATCTTTTTCTCGATAAATTCAGCGCAGAAGCGCAGGCCGAACATAATGGCCGAGGTCCAAATGAACAGAGTCTTGCCTTGGTCAGCCGTGAAGAGATTCCCCGTGATAGCTTCGATCCAAGAATCGGTGCCGAGTTCGACCGCGCCAACAAGGGCGTGAGTCACGAAAAGCACAAAGAGGAGCAGGGATCCGAGCGAGAAGCGCGTGATGACACCAACGGTGACTAATAACGCACCGCCGATGATGAAGCCCGTGGTGGCTCCACCGAAGAAGAGAGCAACAAGGTAGCAGGCGACCGCCGCGCCGAGGAGGCCGACGTCCTTGAACATCTCGCCGAAGTTGGCACCCTTGAGCGCGGCTTCAGACTTCGGGAAGGTCTGCCCCATGAACATCACGGCGTAGGCAACAGTCGGGACGAGATAAAAGGCGAGCTGACCCTTCCAGCCGAAGCCAAGACCATGAGTACCCAGCGCGTAGGAAGCGATAGCACCGACGACCATGCCCAATGGCCAAGAGGCGTGAAGGATGTTAAGGTAGTGCGTACGGTTTTGCGGGAAGGTGGTGGCGACCAGCGGATTGGCCACGGCTTCTAGAGTGCCATTCGCGTAAGCAAAGATAAACATGCCCCAATAAAGGAAGTCATAGGCATTTTGTGGAGTAGAAGCACCAAAGGTGACAAATGCCGAAAGGATGTGCCCCAATAGCGCGAGAGCGATCAGCTTGCCGTAGCCGAACTTGTCGACCAAGACGCCGCCGATGATGATACCAAAGCAGAAGCCCGAAAAACCGGCGCCACCGATCGCACCCAATTGGGTGGCGGTGAAACCATATTCGGAGGCCCAAGCGCCGAAGATACCGCCGCGAAGGGCGAAACCAACGCCAGCGGCTAGGATGGCCATGAAACCGGCCCAGAGGAGGCGCTTCGCATTGGGTGCGACTGGCGCTGCACTATTTTGTTCGTTACTCATAATGATAACTAGGGATTAGGGGTGTGGGGGTTGAAGACAGACTCGACTACAAATTAGTGGGAAACAGTTTTGCGGCCGGCAAGGTCACAATTTATGATTATACCGATGGGGGGTTTTACTTAATCACGCAGATTTCTCTTTCCTAGGGCACTTAATCAACCGATCAGAGTCTATACCCCGTCATGGCTTTCCCCTTTCACTACCAAAATCAGCCTCAAATTGAGGTAAAACCTCCCATCGTACAGTTCGTGACTCGCGAGGACGTTTTGTGGAACCGGCCTATTTTCCGTGCACCCCCGCTCCAAGTTTCCCCACCTCGGGTCGACTCGAAAACTTTTCAGCCTGCACCCCGCCCGTCGACGACAACGAGCAGCGTCTAAGAGGCAGAAAATTTCATCTGAAAAGCGGAGACCCAGGTCTCCGCTTTTTTTGCGTCCACATTACACGCTTGGCGCGTGCGCCTCATCGGTTTTCAAAACGTAACCCCATGCCGCTGAACCAACCCCAGCTCGACACCCTGCGAGCCCTCCTCGATCGACTTATTCCCGAAGATGAATTTCCCGGCGCACTAGCTGCAGGGACTGATAAATTTATAATTAAACTCCTCACCCACGACTGTGCCGCAGAGGCTCCGAAAATCGCGCAAAGCCTCACCCAGCTCGACGCCGAAGCGATCGCGTGCCACGACCACCCCTTCGTCACGCTCCCTATCGCCGCGCAAGACACTCTGATCTCTGCCCTTGAGCACAACCGCACCGCCACAGTTTGGCCGGTCACGTTTCCCGCTGGCGTTTTTATCAATCGTCTAATCGATCTGGCCGCCGAAGGTTTTTACGCGGATCCCCAAAACGGTGGCAATCGCGACGGCACCTCGTGGCGCATGATCGGCTACGACCCACTCCTACCCGCGCGCCCATCCGCACCATGAGCAGCGTAACTTCAAATTACGACGTCATCATCGTCGGCGCCGGCCTGGGCGGTGGCATCGTCGCAGGTGTACTCGCTGAGGCCGGCCAACGCGTCCTCCTACTCGAGCGCGGTCGAGATCTGCGCTACCGCGATATTCCCAGCGATCACCTGCGCCACCATCGTCTCTCTCTTTACGGCGACAACACTACTCACGCACCCGATGGCCACCCGCGCGTCTTCGTCGATCCCCAAGGCCGCAGTCGCACCGTCTTCCCGCATGAAGCTGATTACCACAACAACGCTCTGACTGTCGGGGGCGGTAGCCGCATCTGGGGAATGCAAGCGTGGCGCTTTCATCCCGACGATTTCCGCATGGCCACACGCTACGGTAGGCCCCCCGGCAGTTCCCTCGCAGACTGGCCAATCTCATACGCTGACCTCGCACCTTTCTATGAGCGAGCCGAACACGAAATCGGCGTCGCTGGCGATCACACCGCCACCGACTACGCGCCGCGTGACCGCGCGTTTCCCCTGCCGCCCGTGCCCGCAACACCCACCGGTACTTGGCTTGCTCGGGGCGCAGCCACGCTTGGTTGGAACGCCTTCACGCCTCCCTTAGCGGTCAACACCAAGCCTTACCTCGGCCGAGACGGCTGTGTCCAATGCCGCCAATGCATCGGCTTCGCCTGCCCCAGCGATGCGCGTAACGGTTCCCACAATACCCTCCTGCCCCGCGCGCTCGCCACCGGAGGTTGCACCCTCATTACTCGTGCTCAGGTCGCCCGCATACTTACCGATGCTTCGGGCCGCGCCCACGGGGTAGAGTATTTCGCTCCCACCACACCCGACTCCGACCAGACCGAGCGTCGTACAGCCCACGCCGCTACCATCATACTGGCAGGAGGAGCAATCGAGACCGCGCGTTTGCTCCTGCTCTCAGCATCAGCACAACACCCCCGCGGCCTCGGTAACCACAGCGACCACGTCGGACGTCACCTTCAAGGCCATTATTATCCGGTCGTCTCAGGCCTACTCCCAGTCGGTTTCCAAAACCCCAACCTCGGCCCTGGCGTCAGCATCGCCACCACGCAATTTAATCACGGCAACCCCGGCATTATTGGAGGCGCAATGCTTGCTAACGATTTCGTGAAGTTACCGATCATTTTCTGGCGCTCGCACCTCCCGCCTGACCTTCCCCGCTGGGGCCAGGCCAATAAAAAAGCCATGCGCGAACTCTATCTACGCGGCATTGATCTGCGTGGACCCGTGCAAGAAATCCCTTCGCCTGATTCGCGCGTCACCCTTGACCCCCACGTACGCGATCACTTCGGCCTGCCCGTCGCGCGCTTGAGCGGCACCACGCATCCCGAGACGGTACGCACCGCCGAATTCATTCGCGCCCGCGCTGAAGATTGGCTGCGCGCTGCAGGCGCCGAACGCGTCTGGAGTTCACCCATGGATCTGCGTTTATCCGCCTCGCAACACCAAGCCGGCACTGCACGCCTTGCCGCCGATCCGCGCGAAGGCGTGACCGATCCCTTCGGTCGCGTCCACGGCCACGACAACCTCTGGATCACCGATGGCTCCCTCCATGTGACCAACGGGGGTTTCAATCCCGCACTCACGATCATGGCCCTAGCCTTCCGCGCCGCCACGAAGATCGCCGCAAAGTTCTGAAGCTCGAGATGCTCGCTCAACGCTCTGGCACGAGCCAGTGCACATCGCCGCGCGCCCCCGGCCCTTGCGCGAGCAAAGGCGCGAGAAACTCCACCGTCGTCGCCGCTTCGCCGTCAAATTTCCAAGGCGGATTTACTATGACGAGACCACAGCCCACCATCTTTGCGGCCGGTGGATTGACCACGAGCTCGGCCGCCAAAGTCGGCGGCAATTCCAACCGTCGCAGCTCCGCAAAAAATAAATCTACCTTCGCGCGCTCTGTTAGTGGGTACCAGATGGCAAACGTGCCACCAGGCAAACGGCGCAAGCCTTCCTTCACCGCCGCTACAATTTGTGCCCATTCGTCTTGCGCCTCAAACGGCGGATCAATCAACACGAACGCGCGTTTCTCGAGGGGCGGCAAGAGCGCACGCACCGCACCGTACCCATCCGCCTCCCGGACTTGGGCGCCTTGCGTAAATTGGAGACGCTCCTTCAGCGCCGCGGCTTCTTCCGGCTGGCGTTCGCACAGCACTAGCCGCTCCTGCGTTCGTGCGATGAAACTCACTAGCAGCGGTGATCCGGGGTAAAACCGTGGCTCGGACGTCGCGTTGCCTTCGCGCCGATCGTAGGCGCGCGCGAGCTCGACGTACTCCGCGACACCGGGCGGTAAGTCAGCCGCGGGGCGCGTCCATAACCGCCCCACACCTTCAGGCCACTCAGGCGTACGCGCATGCGTGTCGCCGGTTGCAGCCGCCGCTAGATCATAGCTGCCGCGACCTGCATGCGTATCAAGACAGAGAAAACCTTTGTCCTTTTTCTGGAGGGCACGCACAAGCTGCACCAGCAGGGCATGCTTCATCACGTCGGCAAAATTCCCCGCGTGATAATGGTGTCGGTAGTTCACGCCGTGACCGGCACTTTCACCACGACCTTACGCACGAGCATTGGAGCGCCGGCCGCCACAAGCGGACGATGTCCATCTATAGGATAAAATACCGCGACTTCTCCGGCTGCTACACGTAACGAGGAAAACGTGGAAGTAGGTTGATAAAACAAAACGTCTTTTGCCGGACGCAAATCTTCGGTCACGGTAAGTTTGGTGACATCGGAAACCTCCATCACTTCATCGCCGACGATCACGGCTTGAACGTCGATGTAGGCCTTGTGTGATTCCCATTTCGGCACGGAGGGCACGCCCGCAGGCTGGGACATGCACGCTTGCGGCAACGCGAACACGCCGCCCGCCAGTTCCACGCGCTGCATCTGCTCCGCGGCGAGGCCGTCGAGCAACGCGCGTTCCGGAGAACCCGGGCGCAGACACGCTTCGACATAAGCGAAGGCGATGTTAAAATTTTCAGAAGTGGCGAGCTGGGAGCGCACCGTGGCAAGGGAACCAAATAGAGCCATAAGATGCATCCTCAATTCAGTGCCAAAACCTGGCAAGCCGCGAAACTTTGTTTGCGTAAACAATAGCCTCAAATATACTTACAATGTGAAAAAAACGTTTTTCAATTTGATCGCCTGCACGTTGGCCATGCCTGCTGCACTGCTCTCAGCCGAGTTCGAAGGCATCGTCCACTTTAAGATCAACACCGGCAAAGGATCACCCCAAGAAATCAGCTACAGCACAAAAAACAGCCTCGTCCGGATTGATATTCTAACAATTAACGACAGCGGCCCCAGCGTCATTCTAGACGCGGTTAAAAAAGAAATGATCGTTTTGCTGCCTGCGCAAAAAAAATACGTGGCGCAATCAATCGCCGAGCCGCGCAGCCGGTTGGCCAAACCTGATCGTACCGAATCAGTTTTAGAAAAAACAGGTGGCACCGAAAAAATTTTCGGATTCGAGTGTGATCGCTATGTCGTTAAAAGCGAGGGCTACACCACTGAGTTATGGCTCACTAAACAACTCGGCGCCTTCCTGGGCTTAGGCTTCGCCAGCAAATCTAGCGGGCCGCTTTCGACCCCCGTGCCCGGAGAAGCCGGCAGCACAAACACCAACAACGCAAATTCGTGGGAGACCCTAATAGCCGGCAAAAATCTGTTCCCCCTTCGCGTTATCACCAGCCATATCCCAGGCCAAGAAACCTCGCGCCTTGAGGCCACGGGCTTTGAAAAAAAGCCCCTAATTGATTCCGTTTTCGCCCCGCCGGATGGTTGGGAAAAAATCGATATAGGCACTATGCTGCGCCATTTGCTAATCCCGCCGCCCGCGTCCCCTGCTCGGCCCATTAATCCCGGCACGTCTGCTTAAAAAACGGTTCGTCTCTTCGGGTAAAAATGTTGCCCGCTTAGCGTGAGCCACTTTTCTCGGCAACTCACCCAAGTGCCCGGCCTTATTCGTATTTTTTCCGACCTTCACTACGGTGACCGCGCAAGCCGTCTCCGCTCACTCGAACAGCTTAATCCCCTGCTCGATGGCGTCGACCAACTCATCCTAAACGGCGACACCTTCGACACCCGTCCCAGTTCCCACCCACAGCAGACTGCCCGCATCCGCGCAGAAACAATGGCCTACTTTGCCAACTGCGCTCCCACCGTTACCCACCTCACAGGTAACCACGATCCGGATATCTCGACCCATCACTGTCTCGATCTAGCGGGTGGTCACATCTTCGTCACCCACGGTGACATCATTTTTGAGGATGTCGTACCCTGGGGCCGTGACACTGAGTACTTCACTGCTCGTATTAACCGCGACCTAGCCGCCCTTGACGAAAAAAGCCGCCACCAGCTCGAACCTAGACTCACGGTCTATCGCAGCGCCTGCCTAGATTTACCTCAAGGCCACCAAGCTGAGCCGAACCCGTTGAAATACGCGCTCCAAGTATTAGCCGATAATATTTGGCCGCCCCAACGCTCATTGCGGATCCTCCGCGCTTGGCAAGAGACTCCCAACCGCGCCGCCGCGATCGCAGCGATACACCGCCCCGCCGCTCGTTTCATGCTCATCGGACACACCCCCCGCCCTGGCGTGTGGACTACAACCTCTGGCCTCACAGTCATCAACACGGGCTCCTTAAGTCGCCCGTTTGGCGCCCTTGCCGTGGATCTCAACCCCACTCAACTCACCGTCCGCCGCATCGTGGCGCGCGCTGGATATTTTCAGCCCGGACCCGTAATCGCAGAATTTGCTCTCGCGGAAACGCCCGCTTCCTCAAAAATGCTTACATGAGTATCACGTTTGGTTGGTGGCACCGAGATCCCGTCGAAGGCAAATATCAGATTCACGTAGACGTCCATGGAGGCAACATCGAGTGGACGCGCCACCAAGGCCACAACACATCCTGGATTCCACACGAGCCATCCGAAGAAGATCGCGAACGCCTCGTCGCCGAAGCCGAGCGCCGCGTTCCCCGCCGCCTCATCACACAAAAACAATTCGAGGAAATCAAAACTTTGAGCCAAAGCGACGGCTCCGGAAAAATCTCAGGCAAACGCGTAACAGGCCTAGGCCCCTCTTACAACTAGCGCCGGGCGCACCTCAGAGACCCGCCGTCACCTCGACGGCGATACGCTCCCAGATTAAACGAAACGCCGGTGTAAATTCCGCCGGTTTTTTTGTCATCCAGTCCGTCAACGCCACCGGATCGATCCATTGGCCGCATTCAATTTCCTCAGGGTGCAACACAAACGGCCCTTCGTGCCGCAGGCGGTAAACCCACAGAAACTCCCACCCTGTACGGGCGCACGCCTCGAAACGTTGCCAGCGGGTCAATTCATCCGCTCGTACAGCCACGCCGATTTCTTCGCCCAACTCGCGCGCCGCCGCTGTATCGTAATCTTCTCCGCTATCGAGATGCCCAGAACACGCAGCATCCCAGCACCCCGGCGACATATCTTTGCGCATGGAGCGTTTCTGCAAAAAAGTCTGCCCAGCCGCATTGAACACCAACACATGCACCGCACGGTGCCACAAACCCCGCGCGTGCACTTCACGCCGCAAAGCCCGACCGATCACGACGTCCTCACTATCCACGATATCGAAAAATTCCTCGCTCTTCATGACTCGATTCACGCCGGCTCTTCATGTCCAAGGCAACTCCGCAACGCCGCCGACCTTTACATTGCGGCGCGATCGTATGCAGTTGTTTCTCTAAAGCCTTTCCCTATGCCGAAAATCGACGTCAACCTCGTAGCCGAGATTCTAAAGAAGAACCAACTCGACCCCAAGCTCCTCCGCCAAGTTATTGAGGAGATGAACCTCGCCGCCCAACCCGAGGGTCCAGAAGGCGACAAGCCACCCGCGGTTAAAAAACAATTCGTCGTCCTCGCCAGCGATCCCGACAACCGCCTCCCAAAACACGATTTTGTCGCTTGGGTCCTTCAGATTCCGGAAGACGAAAGTGTCGCCACGACCCAAGACCGCATCTTCCGCGGCGCCTACGATTACAACGCCTCCAAAAAAGGACGCCTTTATCCAGCCAAAACGGTCGGTGAAGCCCTTGAAAACGTTCCCGCCAAGTTTTTTAAAGAAGCCGAGGTATGGGTGAAATCTAAAGTACCGGTGCTCGTACTCAAAACTGACAACCAAATCCCCAAGGAGTAAACGGAAGCGTCCCGCCAGCAAGAACGCGTCGGCACTTACTCCGCACCGCTTCCATGGCCCCACCGTCAAACCACCTCGCCTTCACCGAACGCGGGTTCGGCCGAGTCGTTATGATGGTGCTGGCGAGCTTTTGCTGGACAGCCTGCACGCGTAAAGCTGAGCCAAAGGCGCCGTCCAATCCGACGGCGCCGGTCCAGATTTTACGCGTCAGCCAGCGCAATGAACCCGCCTCACTCGATCCGGCAACCACGACGTTGCCTGATGAATTTGGCACGCTACGCACGCTTCTAGAAGGACTGCTCGCTCCTGGAGAAAACAACTCCGCGCCACGCCCCGCAGCGGCCGCGCGTTTTGAAGTATCCCCCGACGGACTCACTTACACCTTTCATCTGCGCGCCGATGCCCGCTGGTCCGACGGCACATCCGTTACCGCCGCGCACTTTATCGCCGCCTATAAACGCCTCCTTACGCCCACCACGGCGGCACCCAAGGCCAGCACGTTTTTTCTTGTAAAAAACGCCCGCGCTTTTGCCTCCGGTGCGCTTACCGATTTCAAAGCCGTCGGCTTCCGCACCCCCGACGCGCGTACGTTGATTATCACTCTCGAGCAACCGAATCCGCGTTTTCCCTATATCGTCGCCAGCGGCCCATGGTTGCCCGTACGCGTCGATGTCATTGCTCAGCACGGTCGTAGCTGGACGCGCCCAGAAAACTTCGTCGGCAACGGGCCTTTCGTCTTAAGAGAATGGCGCGCTGATCAACGTATCGTCGTTCACAAAAACCCGAATGGGCATAACGCCTCCCGAGTACACCTCGACGAAATCCAGTTTATTCGCTTCGACAGCGGCGACGCCGAAGAGCGCGCCTATCGCGCCGGCCAGATCGACGCCACGATGTCGGTCCCGTCTTCAAAAATCGCCGTGTACCAAACCGAACGTCCCGGCGAACTGCGGCGAATTCCTCTTATTGAGACGCGTTATCTGTCCTTCAATACGCGCCGCCCCCCACTCAATGATCCACGCGTTCGCCAAGCCCTGGCTATGGCGATTGATCGAGAGAAACTCGTCGAAAAAATCCTCCAAGGAGGCCAACCCGCCGCCCGCCGCATGCTGCCCCCGGCGCTACGTCCCGCCGAGGCTTCAATCGAATTACCGGCGTCACACTACCACGATCCCGCCGCCGCCCGCGCGCTGCTCGCCGCCGCTGGCCTCAACGCTAAAAATTTTCCGCGCCTCGAACTTTCTTTCTGGACCAGTCCAGCGGTCCTCGAAGCCATTCAAGCCATGTGGCGCGAAAACCTCGGCCTTGAAATCGCACTCACCCAGCGTGAAGCCCGCGTTCACCTCGCCGCCCTCGCCACTGGCGACTACGATATCGGGTTAATCAATGCGATCCCCGACGTAGCCGACGCCTCCAACCTGCTCGGTGATTTTGCTACGGGCGCGCCCGAAAATTATCCCGGCTGGAGCTCAGCCTTGTTCGATGCGGCACTAACTCGATCCGATTTTGTTTCCGCAGAGAATGAACTCCTCACCGCCGCCGCCGTGACCCCACTTTATTTTAATATAAAAACCTTCCTCCTTTCGCCCCGCGTAAAAGGTTGGCGCGAAGACGGATTATGGTCGCCCGATTTCAGTGCGATTTCAGTGGCACCGTGATTGCCCCGAACCAACCCGCAGGATTGCCATTTAGACCAACGTTCTAAAGGGTCGGCGGATGCGTTTCTTTACCCTGCTCTTCGCGGTCGCCGCCGGCACCGCCTCCCTCACCGCGGCCACGCCTCCGACACTCTCTGGCGCGAGTATTCTCCAGCGCGTCAAAGTTCTCGCCTCCGATGAATTCGAGGGCCGCGCACCCGCATCACCCGGAGAGGAAAAAACGGTCGCGTATCTCGTCGAGGAATTCAAAAAAATCGGCCTCGCTCCCGGCAACCCAAACGGCACCTACGTGCAAAACGTGCCGATGATCGGCATCACCTCGCAACCCACCGCCACCTTCATCGCCGGCGGCCAAACATTCAAACCCACGCACCTCATCGACTACGTCGCGCTTTCCAAACGCGTCACGCCGCGCGTCGACGTCAATGCTAGCGAAATCGTTTTTGTGGGCTACGGCATCGTGGCACCTGAATATGGCTGGGACGACTACAAGGGGATCGATGTGCGCGGAAAAACCGTGGTCATGCTCATCAACGATCCACCCGTCACCGATCCCGCGACGGGCCAACTCGACCCGAAGGTTTTTAGTGGCAAAGGCATGACCTACTACGGGCGCTGGACTTACAAATACGAGATCGCCTCCGCCAAAGGCGCCGCCGCGTGCCTTATCGTCCATGAGACAGGGCCCGCCGGTTATCCCTTCGCCGTCGTCGCTGGCAGCTGGGGCCGTGAAAATTTTGACCTGCGCACGCCCGACGCTAACGCCTCTCGGGTCGCCGTCGAAGCCTGGCTCACGCTGGATTTCACGAAGCAACTTTTCAGCTCAGCCGGCCAAGATTTTACTGCACTCAAAGCCGCCGCCGCCACACGCGATTTCAAGCCGGTGACTTTCAAAGCTCAGGCTTCCTTCGCTGTGTCTAACGTTACGCGTGACGTCGGTTCCAAAAACGTCGCCGCCCTAATACCCGGTTCAGATCCGAAGCAACGCCACGAATACATCGTCTACTCCGCCCACTGGGACCACCTCGGCCGCGATCCGAAACTCACCGGAGATCAAATTTACAACGGCGCTCACGACAATGCCTCCGGCACCGCTTTGCTCCTCGAGATCGCGCAAGCCTTCAACACCCTTCCTGCCGCCGATAAACCCGCCCGCAGTATCCTGTTCCTCTCCGTGACCGGAGAAGAAAAAGGTCTACTTGGATCTCAATACTACGGCCGCGTCCCGCTTTACCCACTTAATAAAACGCTCGCCAATCTCAACATCGACGGGGCCAACGCCCATGGCCCTACATCCGATATCGTGGTTGTGGGTAATGGCGCCTCGTCGATCGACGACCTCGGCGTGATCGTCGCCCAAGCCCAGGGTCGTAACGTGCTACCCGATCCCGCCTCTGAAAAAGGCGGTTACTACCGCAGCGACCACTTTGAATTCGCGAAAGTAGGCGTCCCCGCTTACTATCCCAAACCCGGACGCGCCTACCTCGGACAACCCGCCGATTACGGCCAAAAAATCGCTGATGCTTACACAGCCAACGACTACCACAAAGTAAGCGACGAGGTGCGACCCGATTGGACGTTTGAAGGCGCCGCTCAGGACGGTGCGTTTCTGCTCGAAGTCGGTCGACGCATCGCCAACGACCCGCACTGGCCCGAGTGGAAACCCGGCAACGAGTTCAAGGCGCGCCGCGACCAAATGTTGCGCCAGTAACAACTCACACCGTGCCCGAGCGCATGTTTCTCCGTCTACCCTGGGGTTGGTCGCATGTTTTTGGTCTGAGTGCCGGGCTACTACTCGGCCTAGTCTTCTCGGGCTGTAGCTCCCGCGAAAGCGCGGTAGCCTCCGGCAACCGCACGCAGACACTCCACGTCAACAACTCAGCAGAACCTCGCGATCTCGACCCGCACACGACAACCATTCCGGCTGACATTAACGTCATCCGCGCCGTTATGGAAGGGCTCTGTGAAGTTGATCCCATTACATGCCAACCGATTCCCGGCGTCGCCACCACCTGGTCTGTTTCTCCTGATGGCCTGACGTGGAGGTTTCACCTCAGGCCAGATGCCCGCTGGTCTAATAACGACCCCGTAACTGCGCACGATTTCGTCTACGCATACCGCCGCATTCTCTCCCCTAGTCTAGGCGCCGAATTCCGCGACCAATTTCATATCCTCAAAAACGCCGAAAGCTACGCGAGCGGCAAACTCACCGATTTCAACTCTGTCGGCGTCCATGCAACCGACGCACACACACTTGTGCTCACGCTGCACCAACCTGTGCCGTATCTGCCCACTCTTGTGACGCAAATATCCTGGTATCCAATCCACCGCGCCACGATTGAAAAC
>CANHAH010000053.1 GCA_947458705.1 Opitutia bacterium
CGCCCAACCCGACCTCGTTACCGTCAACATCGACGGCCAGGAGATCGCCGTGCCGAAAGGCACTAACGTTATCGAGGCCGCCCGCCTGGTGAACGTCGACGTGCCGCATTATTGCTATCACCCGAAACTCTCGGTCGTGGGCAATTGTCGCATGTGCCTTATCGAAATGGGCATGCCCGCCGTCGATCCCGCCACCAAGGCGCCGATCATCGACGCGGCTACCGGCAAGCAGAAGATCAACTGGATTCCTCGCCCCCAGATCGGTTGCGGCACCAACGTCTCCCCCGGCCTCCACGTCAAGACGACCTCCCCCATGGTCAAAGACGCCCGCGAAGGCGTCATGGAATTTCTCCTTATTAATCACCCGCTCGATTGCCCCATCTGCGATCAAGCCGGCGAATGCAAACTTCAGGAACAAGCCACCGGTTACGGCCGCGGCTACTCCCGTTTCGTCGAACAGAAAAACGTTAAACCCAAGCGCACCCAACTTGGGCCCCGCGTCACCCTCGACGACGAGCGCTGCATCCTCTGCTCACGCTGCATCCGATTCTCTAAGGAAATCGCCAAAGACGACGTCCTTGGCTTCGTCGATCGCGGCAGTTACTCGACGCTTACCTGCTATCCGGGCAAAAAACTCGAGAACAATTACTCGCTGAACACCGTCGACATCTGCCCCGTCGGCGCGCTCACCAGTACCGATTTTCGCTTCAAGATGCGCGTCTGGTTTCTCAAGCAGACCAACGCCATTGACACCGAATCCTCCGTCGGCGCCAACAGCGTTGTTTGGTCCCGCGAAGGCACGATCTACCGCATCACCCCGCGTCGCAACGACGAGGTGAACGACACTTGGCTGGCCGATAGCGCCCGCGTCCTCTATAAGGCTGTCAAAGCCGCTGATCGCCTCGCCGCTACCGAGACCATTGAAGCCCTCGTCGCACGTGCGGCCGCGCTCTTCAAGTCCGCCCCCGGCGCCATCGCCGTCGTGGGCTCCGGCCGCAGCACGCTCGAAGAACACTTCCTTACCCGCCACCTCGCCAACGCGCTGAAAGCTTCCGCGCAACTGGTTAGCCGAGTAGGGCAGGGCGACAAGCTCCTCATTTCCGCCGACCGCAACCCCAACGTCCGCGGCGCTCTCGTCACCGGCCTCATTAAGACCCTGCCCACGCAGCAACTCACCGATCTCGCCGCGCAGATCGACGCCGGCAAAATCAAGGTCGTCGTCGCCATCAACGAAGACCTCGCCGCTGCCGGTCTCACCGCCGCGCAGCTTGCGAAAGTTTCCATTGTTTATCTCGGCGCCCACGCCAACGCGACCAGCGCTGCCGCTCAAGTCGTATTCCCCACGCTCACCGTGTTTGAAAAGAGCGGCACGTTCGTGAACCAACAGTTCCGCATCCAGAAGACCCTCAAGGCCGTTCCCGCGGCCGCCGGTGCGACCGACGAACTTGTCGTCCTCGCTCAGTTGGTCGCCGCTGCCGGTGGGGCCACGCTCCCCGCTGAACTCGCCGCGCTCTGGAAAGTCATCGCCGCTGAAGTCCCCGCGCTCTCCACGATGAGTTTCGCCAATCTCCCCGAGACCGGCTTGGTGCTCGATGCCACGCCGTTCGCCGCGTTGCCCTTCGTCGAAGGCGAGACGCTCCACTATAAACCCGCGCAACCCCGCGTTGCCGCTGCGATCGCCTGAACCGAAGCGCCGCCATGTTCGACTTCTACTTCGAAATCCCGCTCGTCATCCGCCTGATTTTACAAGGCCTCGCCGTGATCATGGTGATCTTCCCGATCGCCGGCGCGTGTTCGATGGCTGAGCGTAAGGTCGCCGCTTGGATTCAAGACCGCCCCGGCCCCAACCGCGCCGTTGTGCCGTGGGTTGCATGGATTCCATTCTTTGGCAAATTTCTCCAACGTCTCGGCGTGTTTCATGTCATGGCGGATGGCGGCAAGATGTTGTTTAAGGAAGATTCACTGCCCGGGCATGTGAACAAATTTTACTTCGTGCTCGCGCCTATCGTCGCGATGATTCCCGCGCTCACGACGGTGGTCGCGGTGCCTTTCGGCGCTTATTTTGATGCAGCCGGCAAACTGATTCCAATCGGGCTCGCGCCGCTTGATATCGGCATGTTGGCCGTGTTCGCGGTGTCGTCATTGGGGGTTTACTCCGCGATTCTCGCTGGTTGGGCCTCCAATTCTAAATACCCGTTTCTCGGCAGCGTGCGCGCTTCGGCTCAGCTTATCTCGTACGAACTTTCGATGACGCTCGCCGTCCTCCCGGTGTTTCTTTGGGTCAACGCTCCCGGCACCGAAGGCACGATGGGCTTCGCCCGCGTCGTCGAGTTCCAAAGCCAACCCGGTTTCCTCGGTGGCATGTGGTTTGGTTTTCTGATGCCGATCTCGGCTTTCATCTTCCTTGTCGCGCTCTTCGCGGAAACGAACCGCCAACCGTTCGACACCGTCGAATCCGAGTCTGATCTGGTTGGCAGTTTTCATACGGAATACGGCGCGTTTAAATGGGGTCTCTTCTTTGTTGCGGAATATTCGCACATGATTGTGGGCTCCGGCGTGTTCATGCTGCTCTTTGGCGGCGGTTGGAACCCGCTTCCTTGGGTCTCGCTTGCGACGGCTGTAGATTTTCTCGGCACGTTCTTGCCGTTTGCACACGTGCCGCTCTTCGTCGGGATTTTGTCTATCGCCATCTTCATGGGCAAGGTGCTCGCGATGATCTTTTTCTTCATGTGGGTGCGCTGGACGCTCCCGCGTTTCCGTTACGACCAAGTCATGAAGATCGGCTGGCAGAAATTGCTGCCACTCTCCATCGCCAACCTCCTCTTCTACGCGATCGCGATCGCGTTGATCCAAAAGTAATTTTTAACCGAACCGCGCCATGGCCGTCATCACCGTCGAACGCAAGCCGCTCACCTTTCTCGAGCGCACCTATCTCCCGCAGATCGCCGGCGGGTTGAAGACGACTTTCAAGCATCTCATCGCGCCGAAGAAAACGCTCGAGTATCCTGAACAACGTCCGGCGATCCCTGTCGGTTACCGAGGCGTCCCGACCCTCGTGAAGGATCCCAACGGCCGCGAGAAATGCGTTTCCTGTCAGCTGTGCGAATTTGTTTGCCCGCCGAAAGCCATCCGCATCACCCCAGGCGAAATTCCCGCCGATCAAGCGGATCGCGCGCACGTCGAGAAGGGCCCACAAGCGTTCGATATCGATATGCTGCGCTGCATTTACTGCGGCCTGTGCCAGGAAGTTTGCCCCGAGGAGGCCATCTTCCTTCAGAATCAATTTTCAATGTCCGGCTACACCCGCGCTGAAATGGTGAACCACAAGGATCGCCTCTACGAACTCGGCGGCACATTGCCCGACGCTCATCACAAATGGGATAAGAAAAAAGCCGCCGAAGAACACGGCAACGCCCACTAATCCACCGTTGCCCGTATTTCGTTCCGCCTTTATCACCGAATTTTTTAAGCCCGACCCGACCGACATGGCCCAATTCCTCTTCCTGCTTTTCGCGATTTTCACGGTGCTCTGCGCTGTGGGCGTCGTCGTGAACAAGAACGCCGTCAACGCGTCCATCTGTCTCATTCTTTGCCTTGTTGGTGTCGCCGGACTTTTCGTCCTGCTCGACGCCTACCTGTTGGCCTTCGTGCTGCTGCTGGTTTACGCGGGCGCAGTCGCCGCGTTGTTTTTGTTTATCGTCATGTTGCTCGACGTTCAGGGCAAAGAAACCTTTGGGCTGCGTGGGTTCCGTACGATTGCGGGTTTTGTCGCCTTCGCGCTCTTGCTCGCCGGTATCGGCAGCGTCGCTTTAAAAGGCCAGATTGTGAGTTCGCCACCCGTGAGTGTCGCCGGCGGCGCGCAATTAAAACTCTACGCTTACCAATTGTTCACGACCTACTTGTTGCCCGTGCAGATCATCGGTTTCCTGCTCTTGATTTCGATGCTCGGGGTGATTGTGCTCAGCAAGAAACACGAAATCGCGGAGGACGCCCAATGATGACTGCCAGTCTCAATGCCTACGTGATCGTCAGTGCGGTGCTATTCGCCATTGGCTTCTTCGGCGTGCTCATCCGCCGCAACACTCTGATCGTCTTCATGAGCTTGGAGCTCATGCTCATCGCCTCCACGCTCGCGCTCGTCGCCTTCTCCCGCGTCAACGGCACGATGGATGGTAATGTCTTTGTCTTCTTCATCCTCACCGTCGCGGCTGCTGAGGTCGCCGTCGGTCTCGCTATCATCGTCGCGCTCTTTCGCCGGCGCCAGACGGTGCAGATTGACCAGCTCGACACCCTGAAGAACTGACGCCGATGACCATGCTCCAGCACGCTCTCCTTGTTTTGCTGCTCCCGCTCGCTTCGGCGGCGGCGATCGCGCTTTTCCTGCGCCGCTCCGGCGGCGTCGCCTCGATTTTATCAACGGCCACGGCGGCCGCGATCGCAGGCTTTGCCCTTCTCCTCGCGCTTAATAATGAACGCTTCAGCGAATCCTTTGAGTGGCTTCGCTTAGGTAACTTCGCCCTCTCGATCGGCTTTAAGTTCGATGACCTTGCCGCGCTGATGTTGGTGATTGTCGGCATCGTCGGCCTCTGCGTCCACGTCTTCTCGCTCGGCTACATGCACGAGGATGCGGCCAAGGCCCGCTACTTTGGCGGCCTCTCGATCTTCATGTTTTCGATGCTAGGCATCGTGTTCGCCGATAATCTTTTCATGATGTTCATTTTCTGGGAGCTCGTCGGTTTCAGCTCCTACTTGCTGATCAACCACTGGCACGAAAACGCCGCGCCCGCCGCCGCTTCCAAAAAAGCCTTCATCGCCAACCGCGTCGGCGACTTTGGTTTCCTGCTCGGTATCGTGATGTGCTACTGGGCCAACGGCACCGTTAACTTCACCGAGCTCGCCGGCAAGGCCGACACGCACGCCCTGGTCATCAGCACTGCGATCCCGTTACTCTTGTTCTGCGGCGCGGTCGGCAAGTCCGCCCAGCTTCCCCTCCAAGTCTGGCTCCCCGACGCCATGGAAGGCCCGACGCCCGTCTCAGCGCTTATCCACGCCGCCACAATGGTCGCCGCCGGCATTTACATGCTGTGCCGCATCAATGTCCTCATGGTGCCAGATGCCCTCACCGTTATCATGTGGACCGGTACCGCGACCGCTCTTTACGCCGCCCTCTGCGCCATCGTCCAGAGCGACATTAAGAAAGTATTGGCGTACTCCACGCTGTCTCAACTTGGCTACATGGTCGCCGCCTTCGGCCTCGGCTCGTTGACCGTTTCGCACGCTCACGGCGCGGATACGCACACGGTCGTCCTCGCTGCTGGCGTCGGCGCCGCGATGTTCCATCTCACCACCCACGCCTTCTTTAAGGCCCTGATGTTCCTTGGTTCCGGCTCTGTCATCCACGGCTGCCATCACGAACAAAACATCTTCCGCATGGGCGGCCTCGCGAAGAAAATGCCGTTCACCTTCGTTACCTTCACACTCGGCGTGGCGGCGATCATCGGTTTCCCGTTCCTCGCCGGCTTCTTCTCCAAAGACGCGATTCTTTACCTCGCCTTCTCCAACAATAAGGCCGTCTTCGCGGTCCTCGCCCTCACGGCGGTTCTCACGTCACTTTACATGGTTCGCCTCTGGAAAATCACCTTCCTTGGCGCACCGCGCTCCGATGCCGCGTCGCACGCGCACGAAGGCGGAATCACGCTCACGGCCCCGCTGCTCGTGCTCGCACTTCTCACCGTGATGGGCGGCTATACGGGGATTTATCCCGATGTGTTCTCCGGCGTCTTTGATCACATCCCCGAGGCGCACGGCTCCGATCACACCGTGATCCTACTCACCAGCCTTGCGGTCATGGTCCTCGGCGCGGGCGCCTCGCTCGCACTCTACGGTTCCACGGGGACGGATTCACTCCAGCAAAAATCTGCCGGACTTTTCGGCGCGCTCACCGGCCTGCAACTTTGCTTCGACCGCGGTTACGAGTACTATGTCGCGAAAGTTCAGCAACGCTTTGCGCTCTTCCTTAATTTCCTCGAACAAATCTTCCTCGCTGGCCTGATCGTTCGCGGATTGGCCGGTATCTTTGGACTGGTCGGCCTCGGGGCCCGTGCGCTCCATGTGGGCCGTCTCAATGTTTACGTTTACTGGTTCCTGCTCGGCATCGTGATCCTATGGATCTACGCGACCTTCAATTTCTGATCCTGCGATGAGCACTCTGCCTTTTGATCCTCTCCTCGCCGCCATCTTCGCGCCGCTCGCCGTCGCGTTGGCCATCGCGTGCGGACTGCCCAAGCGCTTCTCCGTGAAGCTTGCCTATGTCGGCTTCGGCTTGCCGCTGCTCCTAGCGCTGCACGTCTGGTTTTACTACGGCACCGCCGCACAGACGCACGGTTACGCGTTCCTCACATCGTATTCCACGGGCTTGGATAGCCTAGGTATCGGGCTGAAGCTTGGCTTGAACGGCATTTCGCTCCCGCTCTTCGTGCTCGCTGGTATCGTTGGTTTTGCGGCCGGTCTTTACGCCATTCAGTCAGGAGCCGAACGCCTAAAAATCTACCTCATGCTCTTGCTCGTGATGCAAGGCGGGTTGATGGGCGTGTTCGCCAGCGTGGATATCTTCTTTTTCTATTTTTTCCACGAACTCGCCCTCATTCCGACGTTTATCATGGTCGGCATCTGGGGTGGCCGCGACCGCAACTACGCGGCTATGAAGCTCACAATTTACCTCACGCTTGGCGCGATGCTTTCGCTCATTGGCCTGATTGCCCTCTATGTTAAAAGCGGCGCCCACAGCTTTGACCTGATCGAACTCCGCCGCGTGATCGCCGCTCAACCTCTTGAGGTCACGGTGCAACACAACATCTTCGGTCTCCTCGCCCTCGGCTTCGGCATTCTCGTTTCCCTTTGGCCGCTGCATACGTGGGCTCCGCTCGGTTACGGCGCCGCGCCAAGTTCGGCCGCGATGCTTCACGCTGGTGTTCTTAAAAAATTCGGCCTCTACGGCCTCATCCAGATCGCGCTCCCGCTCTTGCCCGCTGGCCTCATTCAGTGGTCGCACCCGCTTGCATGGCTCGCCGTCGTCGGCAACGTCCTTGTCATCGGCTTCGTCACCATCGCCCAACGCGACCTCAAGCAGATGGTTGGTTACAGCTCCGTCATGCACATGGGCTATGCGTTTCTCGGCATCGCCGCGGGTTCGACCCTCGGCGTCGGTGGCGTCGTGTTGCTCATGGTCGCGCACGGGCTTTCGGTCGCGCTGATGTTCTTGCTCACCACGAGCGTTTATCATCGCACCCACACCTTCGCCCTCGATGAGATGGGCGGACTCGCGCAAAAAGCCCCGGTCTTGTCCGCGCTCTTCGTCGCCGCGACGTTTGCCGGCATCGGCCTGCCTGGCTTCGCGAACTTCTGGGGCGAACTCACCATCTTCGTCGCGCTTTGGAAATTTTCTCCGCTCATCACCATCCTCGCCGTAGCCGGCGTCGTGATCTCCGCGGTGTACGGCCTGCGCGCTGCGGCTCGCGTTTTCTTTGGTCCTGCTACGCCGGAGTTCGCCAAGATCGCCGCCGAGCATCCGGTCTCCGACCTCCGCTGGAGCGAACGTCTCCCGGCCCTGATCCTTCTCGCTGCTCTCATGTTCATCGGCTTCTGGCCGAAGTCCCTCTCCACCGCCCTCGACGCCACGCTGACGCCCGCGCCCGCCGCGCAGGTCGGCGCCGTTAAGTAACGCCTCACCGCAATGGATATTTCGGTCCTTCAAACCCTCGCCAGCCGCAACCTCTGGGGTGCCATCACCCCGGAGATTCTCCTCGGTGGCCTCGCTCTTGTGCTGCTCGTCATCGAGCTCCTGTTCCCCAAGGAACACGGCCGCATCGTGCCGGTGGCCGCCCTTGTCGGCCTCGTGACCATTCTGGGCGGAGTGCTGTTCAACGCCCCGTCTGCTTATCTCAATCAAGAGACTTTCAACGGCTTGCTCGTCCACACGCACGGTGGCCAGGTCATGCGCGTGTTCTTTTTGCTCGCCGCGATTATGGTGTGCTTAATCGCGCGGGTGAGCCTCGCAAAACAGACGCTCCCGCGCGTTGAATTTTATCACATCGTGCTCGTGGTAACCGCCGCGATGATGCTCCTCGCGCAGTCTAACCATCTCGTATTGTTCTTCGTCGCACTGGAAACGGTCACCATCGGCCTCTACATTTTGGTCAGTTACTACCGCACTTCGCTCACGCTTGAAGCCGGCCTCAAGTACCTCGTTATGGGTGCGCTCAGCTCCTCGCTCATGCTCTTCGGCATTGTGCTTTTGTACGGCGTTGCCGGCAACCCTGCGCTCCCCGCGCATACCGCGCAGAGCATGCACTATGGCCAACTCGCCGCGTTCCTCGCGGCCAACCCTCATAACTTTTTGGCCAGTATCGGCATCGTCCTCGTGCTCGCCGGCGTCGCCTTTAAAATCGGCGCGTTCCCCTTCCAAATTTGGGTGCCCGATGTTTATCAAGGCGCGCCTACGCCCGTGACCGCGTTCCTCGCCGTCTCGTCCAAGGCTGTTGGTTTCACCGCGCTGCTCGCGCTCGCCGGCACGGTCTTCGCCAGCTACGCTTGGCTGGTCGCACCGGTGCTCACGTTCTTCGCCGCGACCACGCTGTTGTTCGGCAACTTCGCCGCGCTCACGCAGCATAACGTCAAACGCCTCATCGGTCTCTCTGGTGTTTCCCACGCCGGTTTCCTGTTGCTTGGCGTCGCCGCCGTGAGTCACGCCCCGATGGCCGTGGGTGCGATTTATTTCTATCTTTTCGCCTACTTGCTCGCTTCGTTTGCCGTGTTTGGCGTGATGGCTCACGTCGCGGGCACCAACGACGCCGATCAAGAACTCGATCACTACGCTGGCCTCGCCAAGGACCGCCCGTTCCTTGCGCTCGTGCTCGCCCTCGGCCTCGGCTCGCTGGCGGGTATCCCGCCGCTCGTCGGCTTCATGGGCAAACTCTTCATCTTCATCGCGGCCTTCCAAGCCGGCCTCTACGGCCTGCTCGCCATCGCGGTCATCGGTGTCGTCGTTTCGATCTACTACTATTTCGGTTGGATCAAAGCCGCCTTTTTCGAGACATGGGGCAAGTCTGCTGATTCGCCTGCCCATCCTGAGCGCACGCCGGTTGATTTCGTCACTGGCTTCGCCCTCAGTGCGCTCGCCCTCGCCGTCGTCGTCCTGGGTTTTTACCAAGGCCCGCTCGGCTCCTGGCTCTCGGGTCGTTGAGTTTGGTTCGTCGCCACCATGCTTCTGATCGGTCTCGATCTGGCGTGGGGCGAAAAAAATTCCGACGGCGTCTGCCTCATCCGTTACGCCCGTCGTCGCGCCCGCATACTCGGGTACGCTTACCCGCACGGCGACGCTGCGCTGATCGCCGCTCTGGGGCCCCATCTAAAGCCCGACGAACCGGCCTTTGCTGCTATCGACGCGCCCATTGTGTGCCCAAATCCCACGGGTGCACGCCCGGTGGATAGGCTCACCCACACGCTCTTTCACCGCGAACACGCCGCCTGTCACCCCGCCAACCTCACGCAATGCCCCCGCCCGCCGCGCGTCCTAGCGCGCCTCTCGGCCGACTTGGGCTTTGTAGCCGGTTGGCAAGGTTCTGCACCCCGCCTCGCGGCCGAGGTTTACCCTCACCCTGCGATGGTCCGACTCTTCCAACTTCCGCGCATCATAAAGTATAAAAAAGGTCCGGTCGCTAACCGTCGCCGTGAATTTCGCCGCCTCCAACGTCTTCTTCGTACCTTGCTCGCCGCCGAGTTTCCCTTTCTCACCCTCGACGCGGATACCCCCGAGCTTCTCAGCGCCCCGTGGAGCAAACCCGTCGAAGACCGTACCGACGCGCTCTTCTGCGCGCTGATTGCTCTCTGGCACGTACACCACCGAGGCGCCCGCAGCGAAATCCTTGGCGATCTTTTAACTGGATTTATCCTGCTTCCCTCCAGCACAAGCACGGCTAACGCCTAGAAACTGAACTCAACTGAGTACTGCGGCTTGCTCTTTTCATCCCGCTTTGCGGCTATTGACTTGCTCATGAAAGTCACCGGCCTCGCCCTTGTCCCACCTCCGACCGCTGCCGATCTTCCCAAGGTCACGCCCGAGCTACTCGCCTCCGTCCTCGCGCGCTATTCGCGCAGCAACGAGGGCCTCGACGCCATTATGGCTAAGGTCGACCTCGCCAATCCGGAGGCCTCCATTGATCGCATCCTTAAATTCGTCGATTACGGCCACGCTTCCATTGGCGGACTCACGGGTGGTCTGGCCATCGCCCTCGACGGCGTCTCGATGTGGCTCGCGTATAAAATTTTTGAAATCGCGCAAATGGCCGACGGTCAGGAATCCTCCACGCGCTACATCACGATGGATGCCGCCAACGTGCCCACCGCTGAAGCGCTCGGAATTCCCGCCGATCTCGCGCCGCGTTGGCGCGACATCGTCGCCCGTTCCTTCGCCGCCTACCACGCCGAATACGCTCGGCTCGACGCGCTCGCCGTCGCCCAACCCGATCTTGTGCGCCTCCCGCCCGACGCCAAACCCGCCGTCGTCACGCGTCTCCGTAAAAACTACGCTCTCGATCGCGCCCGATATTTTATCCCGCTCGCCACGCGTACCAACCTCGGCCTCGTTCAGACTTCGCGCATGTGGGCCGTCACGGTGAAACACCTCGACTCGCTTCCGCATCCCGAAGCCCGCGCCGCTGCCGCGCTTATCCGCGCCGAACTGGTCAAACAATCCCCGCGCCTTACCCGCCACAGCTTCGCCGAAAAATCCTACGAAGAACAATCCCGCCAAGATCTCGCCGCGTCGCTCTCGCTTGGACTTGCCCGTCTCTCGGCTGCGCCGCTTGCCGATGAAGTTTGGGTGCACGTCGACCGCGCCACCGCGCCGTTTCTCGCCGAGACACAATCCGTCGCCGAAGCTCTTGATCATAGAGGCAATCGCTACGCCCAACAAGGCACCGCCACTCGCCGTATGCGCGTGAGTTTCGCTTGGAACAACATGGCCATTGCCGAGCTCCGCGATCTCAACCGCCATCGCACCGGCCATCGCTACACGCCGATGATTCAAGCCGGTTTTTATCTTCCACCGGAGATTACGCACGCCGCCCACGCCACGCTTCTCGCCGATCAACTTGCGCTTACCCGCGAGCTCATGCAACGCGGTTCAGCCACCTACGTTTACTCGTTGCTACTCGGTGCTCAGACGCCTTTCGAACACAGTACCCACGGCGACAAATTCATTTATGAGGCCGAACTGCGCACCGGCATGGGTGCGCATTTCCGGTATGCTGATCATCTCTCCGCCGCGCTCCGCGCATTTTTCGCGCAAGTGCCAGAAGCTCGCTCATGGGTGATCGAAGGTACTGCCGAACCGGAATAGCCTGTGCTTTCGTCACGCTATTGTTCGATGAAAACCAGCCACTCATTATGCTTCGCCCTGGCTTTGGTCTTTCTTTCACCGGCGCACGCGGCCGACGCAGCCAAAGTCGAATACGCTGAGCGCAACACGTCTTTTGCGCCCGCTGCGACCGTCGCACCGTCAAAAAAAACACCTGAGACCAACGCCACGCTCCAAGATCTTCGCGTCACGCCCAACGTCGTGCCTCCATCCAGCACAACGGCCGCCGAGCGGCGCGCTCCAACTGATATCGCCGAGACACGCGAAAAAAATCTCCTCACGCCCGACTCGCGCCGCCCGCAATTCAAGACCCCTGAGCTAAGCGCCTACGATCATCGTCTCTCCAAATATCAGCCCGAAACCGAGCACGAAAAACCTAAGCTCGTGGAACGCTACCGCACCAACGTATCGGCGGACACCTTGGCGCACCAAGGCCGCTTTAGCGCAGCTGATCCCACCACCAACGCTCGCATCAATCGCTTCATTTTTCGACGCAACGTAGCCACCCCGACCGGAGCTCCAGCCGTCACGCCTGCTGGATCAGCTCCTGCCTCCACGCAAAAGTAGGTCAGAGCAATTCAGATTGGCCGTTTTTAGCCCCCTCAATTTGACGTCCAGGTCGGACAGCTTTGGGCCGGTCTGGGGTTTCCTTACTTTTTGACTTATTTCGCGCGACGCACACGTTCTTTTTCTGCTTCACGTTCCTCTTCAAGTCGCGCGCGCTCGCTGACGATTTGTTTTTGGATTTTATCTACGTCCTCTGCATTTTGCGCGGCGTAAGCCTGATTTAACTGCTGCTTAAGAAAAATTTCTCGCTCAGCAATTTTGCCCTTAAACAGCGTATCGATATCCGCGAGCCGAGCTTTTTTATCGGGAGTGAGCGGTTTGTCTGCTGGCGAAGATTTATCGAGACGTTCCATTGCGAGTTCGTAGGCGCTTTTCATGATTTCTAATTATGACGGATCGAACGGCTCGAACACACGGAAAAATTTATTGTTCAAAAAACCAAATTTTCGCCTGCCGAGCACAAGGCGCCGACCAACAAATTCTTCATCTCCAAATCGGTGCATAACCTGCGAGCTCCAAAGCACCCAACGCAAACAACAACCCCATTCCAGGCACAACTGAAATACCTTTTCATCCGTCCGGTTTCGCGGAGATTAACAGCTCGTCATGTCCGCCGCAGACCAAACTGATTTTTTTGCCGAAGAGCCCGCACCTGCCGCGCCCGTTCAGGCCGAAAAACGTACTGGTGCTCACCAGCCACTCGCTGCGCGTATGCGGCCGCGCCGTCTCTCTGAGGTTGTCGGCCAGGAACATATCCTCAAGCCCGACAGCTTGCTCCCACGGCTCGTTGCGCAAAATCGCTTCGGTTCACTCCTTTTTTACGGCCCGCCTGGTTGCGGCAAGACCAGCATCGCCGAGGCCATTGCGCATGAGACGGGTAGTCGCTTCGTGCGTATAAACGCGGTGATGTCCAACGTCGCCGAGTTGCGCGAAATTCTCGCCGCCGCCCGTCGCCGTCCCGAGGCGGCAACGATTCTGTTCATCGACGAGCTCCACCGGTTCAACAAGTCGCAACAAGACCTGCTTTTACCCGACGTCGAAGAAGGCGCGGTGCGCCTCATCGGGGCGACGACTCACAACCCTGGATTCTACGTCAACCCGCCACTTTTGTCGCGCAGCCATCTTTTCCGCCTCGAGCCTCTCGCCCCTGCCGCCATCGCGGGCGTTCTCGCCGCCGCACTCGCTGATGTGGACCGCGGGCTGGGCTCGCGCGGCGTCACTGCTGAGGCGAAACTCTTGGCCGATCTCGCGGTGCTCTGCGACGGCGACTTGCGCCGCGCGCTCAACGCTCTTGAGGTGCTCGTGCTCGGCTTGCCAGATGGCGCGTCGCTCACGGCCGCTGATCTTGAAGTTTTTGCCCGCGAGCGCCGCATCCGGTACGATGCGGATGAAGACGAACACTACGATACGATTTCCGCGTACATCAAAAGTTGCCGCGGCAGTGATCCAGACGCCGCGATGTATTGGTTGGCCAAGATGCTCGCTGGAGGCGAAGACCCGCGTTTCATCGCGCGTCGCCTCGTGATTCTAGCCAGCGAGGATGTGGGCCTCGCCGATCCCCAAGCGCTCCCGCTGACCGTCGCGGCGCATCATGCGTGCGATTTTATCGGCCTGCCTGAGGCCGAACTCACCCTAGCGCACGCCACGCTTTATATCGCGACTGCGCCGAAGAGTAATTCCGCGACGCTCGCGCTCTCTGCTGCGCACGCAGCCTTGAAAACCGCGCCCGTGCAACCCGTCCCGCTGCCGCTCCGCGACAAAAGCGGCGTTGCCAGCAAGCAAAACGCCCACGGCAAAGGCTACCTTTATTCCCACGATTTTCCGGAAAACATTTCCGGTCAAAATTACCTCGAAAAACCGCTCGCGCTTTACACGCCGAAGTCCGTCGGCTGGGAAGCGAAAATCGCCGAACGCCTCGCGCGGTGGCAGGCGTTAAAAATCCAGCGCGCCCCCTAATGCTCCGCGTTTTATTTTTTTTGGGCTTCGGCGTGATGGGTGTACTCAGTGGTTGCGGCCCGACGCAACCCGAGGCCAAGCCCGTGAAGCGAGACGACGTCACGATCATGCGCGAGTGGCTTTACGGCCCGCGTGCCATCGCGCCGGGTGTCGTGTGGCAATCGAGTGGCTTAGGGATTCGTCTCCTTGCGGCCGGCACCGGCGCAGGGCCGACGCGCGTGGATCGCGTGCGCGTGCATTACCTCTGTACGTTGAAGGATGGAAAAGTGATCGACGATTCGCGTACACGCGGCGGGCCGGCGGAGTTGGTGATGAAGACGCTCATTGCCGGCTGGGCGGAGGGCATGGAAGCGCTCAAGCCCGGTGGAAAAGCGGAGTTTTTTATCCCTCCCTCGCTTGGCTACGGCACGATGGGCGGCGGTGGTGTGCCGGCGGGCGCGGGCCTCATTTTTGAAGTCGAGTTGCTCGCGGTGAATCCGTAGCTAACGCGAAGTGATGTGTGCTTCAGTCGCCGATATCCAGATCCGCTTTTACGGAGGCGATTAAGGCGATGCCAGATCGCCTATGTCAGTCTTCGGCAGTGCGGCGCGAAGTCGCGTGAGTCCGGCCGGGGTCGCTTTACTACCGAACAGATACAGTTGGCGAAGCGTGGGTGCACCAGAGAGCTCGGCGAGTGTGTCGTCGGTGACGGCGGTGGAACAAAGGTTCAGATAGGAAATTTTCTTAAGGCTGCGAAGTTCACCGAGTGTTGAGCCGGTGAGGGCCGTGCGCTCGAGGTTGAGGCGCTCAAGGGCGACCAGTGTTTTTAACGTGGCAAGACTGGCGTCGGTTAGGCGCGTGCCGCCAAGTTCGGCTTCGACGATGAACGCAGCAAGGGGCGCAAGGGCGGCGAGTTCGGCATCGCCGAAAGTCTGTTCAGCGCCGCGAGTCTGAAGCGCCAAACCGTCACCAGCTCGAGTCGAGACGGGCGTGATTTTAACGTGCAGCTTTTTCTCCAGCACGGCGATCTGGCCGCGGAGTGCGCTGTAATCGCCGACGCGGGATTGATAGGTGGGTGCGGCGGCGGGTGCTGCGACGGTTAGGCTGGGACCGGCGAGCAGCGCGGAGATTTCGAGCGGAGCCTCTTTGATGGAAGCAATGAGGGTTTCGCGTGATGCGCCTTGCTTGATCCACCAGCGAATGAGGGCGATTTCGGCCGGGGTGGGGCGGGCTTTTTTCTTAGGCGGCATGACTTTCTCGTCGCTAGGATCGAGGAGTATGCGCTGGAGGAGTTCGCTCTTGGTAATATCGCCGGGAGTGACGGCGGGTTTTCCGGATTTCCCGCCAGCCAAGAGCGCGGCGAAGGTGTCCATGCGGTAATCGCCTTTTTCTTTATCGGCGGCGTGGCAGGAAAAGCAGTGTTTCTCTAGGATTGGGCGAACAGCGCCACCAAAGACGGTGTCGGAGGCGTAGATTTCGGCCTCGGGTTTTTCGCGTATGCGTAGGATTTTTTTAACAGCCGGCGGGAGTGGCTCGGTGAGATAATCTTCACCGTGCGTGAGCGAGCCGCCCTGGTGGGCGGCCCACGCAAGCGCACTAAGACTTGCGGCGAGCGAAAGCGCGTAGAGGGTGCGTGAGCGACCGCGTGAGATCCAAGCAAGCGCGGTGGCTATGGCGACTGTGACGCCGCCCCATAGGTGATTTTCCAACGTGGCGCCTTCGTGACCATCGGCGCGCATGAGGGCGAGGCCGGCGAAGACAGAGAGGATGGCGCCAAACAAGCTAAGCGTGAGAACAGTGCCGGCCGTTTCACGAAGAGCAGCGCGGCGGCGACCAAGAATTTCTAAAATCGGTACCAGCAGTAGAAGTGCGATGGGGAAATGAACAAGTAGAGGATGGAGTCGGCCTAGTAAGCGCAGTCCGCCACCGTGAGCGATGCCGTCGGGTGTAAACGCAAATGCGGCAGTTAGCGTCGCGGCGCTGAGCACGGCGGCGAGGGTGAGGCGAGGCAAGAGCTTGGTGGCGGACATCAACGCAGGCGAGTCGGACGGATAAAAATAACGGGTGCGTTGCCCCGTCTGCAGCATGTTGCATGCAGATGGGGCGACGGTGAAAAAACTCAGCTCAGTTTGCGTAGGAGCGTGAGGCGTCCGATCGGGAGCCACTCGGCAACGAGGATGTCGCCGTTATTGAGGAAGATCGCACCGTGGGGCGTGATAAATTCACCGGGCGTAAACTCGGCGCGAGATTGTGAGCGGCGGGAGCCGGTCTTGCCGTTGTGCGCAATGCCGTCGCCGAGTTGGGCGATGACGTTGTATTCCTTGTCGATAAGGCAGACCTGGCTGTCGAGGTCAGGGCAGAGCATCAGGTCGCCGCGCACGTCGAAATGGCAAGGCTGACGGAGCTTAGCGTCGTCTTTGATCGTGCGGAGGTGTTTGCCGTCGAGCGTGTAAGTCTGGATACGGCGGTTACCGCGGTCGGCGATGACGAGGACGGGATCCTTACCGCGGGTGTCGACGTATTGGCCGTGGGGGTTGCTAATTTCGTTGTCACCTTTGCCTGGCGAGGAAATCTCGCCGAGGAACTTACCGTCGATGGAGTAGCGGAGCATGCGGTAGGAACCGTAGCCGTCGCCGATGTAAAAATCGCCGTTGGGCGCGAAGGCGATGTTGGTCGGAATGAATTTGATGGGAGCTGCGCCGTAGGCCGCGTCCTCGCGTGGGTAGCCTTTGGACCAGACGAGCTCGCCGGTGAGTGTGGTCTTGATGACTTTGCAGCGTGTGGTGTCGCAATGGTAGAGAAACTCTCGGTTGCCTTCCTTGCGGACGCCGAGGCCGTGGGCGCCACCACGCATGTCTTCGCCGAAGGCGCGGACGAATTTACCTTTGGCGTCGTAGACTACGATAGCCTCAGGGCGCATGGAGGAGTTGTTGACGGTGTGGGCGACGTAGATGAGGCCTTGGCTGTCTTGGGCGAGACCTTGGGTGTCGCCCCACACGAGCCCTTCTGGGGCGGTGAGCCAATCGTGGATCATCTCGTAGCGGTGGGCGCCGGTGCCGGTGATGAGTTGACCGGAGCCGGCTTTGTCGGCGGCGCGAATGAAGGGTGCGGAGATCGCGCTGACGGCTGCGGTGGCGGCGACTTGAGTGAGGAAGGAACGACGAGTTTGCATAAGGGAGGAGGAGGGGGGAGTTGGGATTGAGGTGAGGAAACAGGGTTTAGGCGAGCAGGCCGCGAAGCACTTCGCCGTGCACGTCAGTGAGGCGAAATTGGCGGCCTTGATAGCGGTAGGTTAGGCGTTGGTGGTCGATGCCGAGGAGGTGAAGAATCGTCGCTTGCCAGTCGTGAACGTGGACGGGGTCTTTTACTACGTTGTAACTGAAGTCGTCGGTCTCGCCGTAGGCGATGCCGGGTTTCACGCCTGCTCCAACCATCCACGTGCTGTACGCTGAGCCGAGGTGGTCGCGGCCGTGCCCATCGCGTTTGGTGATGTCACCTTGTACGAAAACGGTGCGGCCAAATTCACCGGCGAAAATCACGAGTGTGTCTTCTAGCAAGCCGCGTTGTTTGAGGTCGTTGATGAGTGCGGCGGTGGGTTGATCGGTGTCGCGGCACTGGATCTCGAGTTGCGTGGAGAGATTGCGGTGTTGGTCCCAGCCGCCGTGCATGAGTTGGATGAAACGCACGCCGCGTTCGGCGAGGCGACGGGCGAGCAGACAATTGCGTGCATAGCTGCCGGGACGGTTTACGTCGGGGCCGTAGCTGGCGAGCGTCGCCGGAGACTCTTTGTCGAGCTCAAGCAGGCCAGGAACGCTGGCCTGCATCTTAAATGCCATTTCGTATTGGGCGATGCGGGTATCAGTCTCGGGGTCACCGTGGAGGTCGAGTTGGTGATGATTTAGACTGGCGATGTCGTCGAGGAGCGCGCGTTTCTGGGCGCGGTCAAGACCGGGCGCGTCGTTCAGGTAGAGTACAGGTTCGCCCTCGCTGCGGAGGCGGACGCCTTGGAATTTAGAGGGGATGAAACCGCTACCCCAGTAGTGTTCGTAGAAAAGTTGACCGCAGGTTTTTTCGCGGTCGGATGAAGTCATCACGACGAACGAGGGTAAATCGGCTGCGAGTGAGCCGAGGCCGTAGGTGAGCCATGAGCCCATGCTCGGGCGGCCGGGAATCTGGGAGCCGGTGAGGCAAAAGGTAACACCTGGCGAATGGTTGACGGCCTCAGTGCGCATGGAGCGGATGAGACACATGTCGTCGGACAAGCCGCCGATGTGCGGGAGCAACTCGCTTAGCCAACGACCAGAGTGGCCGTACTGCTTGAACGGTTTCAGTGCCGGCAAAATGGGAAATTTTTTCTGCGAGGCAGTCATCGTCGATAGACGATTGCCGCTACGCACGGACTCGGGGAGCTCTTGAAGGCGGAGTTTTTCGAGACCCGGTTTGTAGTCGAAGAGGTCGACTTGGGACGGACCGCCGCCCTGCCAAAGTAGAATCACGCGTTTGGCCTTGGGCGCGAAATGCGGCAGGCCGTTGCCGGAGGCGGTGAGCGCGGCGAGGGCGTCGGAGTTGAGCAAGGACGTCAGCGCGGCGGCGCCGATGCCGGTGGCGCTGCGGCCAAAGAATTGGCGACGGGTGAGTTGGAGGTGCGCTTCGCTGAGAGGGTTCATGATTTAGTCAGCGTTTCGTCGAGGTTGAGGAGCGCGAGGCAGACGGCGGTGTAAGCGGCGTGTTCAGCGTTTGAGAAGGCAGGATCACGTGGAATGGCGCCGACCGTTAGAAACGCTTGGGCGGCGGCGGGATCGGCGGTGAAGCGGGCGAGTTGTTTTTCGAGGCTGGTGCGGAGAAGTTTTTTCTCAGCAGCATCGGGATCGCGGGCGAGGACAAGGCGGAAGGCGTGCGCTAGGCGTGAGTCGCGAAAGGACGCGGCGCGAAGCGTGCGAGCGGCCAGGGCGCGGGCGGCCTCGATGAAGGTCGGGTCGTTGAGCGTGGTAAGAGCGTGCAGTGGCGTGCTGGTGATTGCGGTACGGACTTTGCAGGTGTTGCGCGCTGAGGCGTCAAACATGTTGGAGGGCGCCACGGTGCGGCGCCAAAACGTGTAGAGGCTGCGGCGGTAGAGATCTTCGCCGTTAGACTGTGGGTAGGCGAAGTCGCGCTCTTTGGTAATCGCTAGCGAGTCCCAGATGTCGGCGGGTTGGTAGGGATAAACGGGTTTGCCGCCGAGGCGATCGACGAGGAGGCCGGAGACGGCGAGGGCTTGATCGCGGATCACCATCGCGGGCAGACGAATCCGGGCGCCGCGCGCGTAGAGGCGATTTTCGGGGTCGCGTTCGATTAGCGCGGGTGTGACGCGGGAAGATTGGCGATACGTGGCGCTGGTGACGATGAGGCGATGGAGCGCTTTGGTGTTCCAGCCGCCGTCGCGGTATTCCACGGCGAGCCAATCGAGCAAGGCTTGGTGAACGGGCGCGTCGCTTTGCACGCCGAAGTCTTCGCTGGTTTTAACGAGGCCGAGGCCGAAGAACGTCTGCCAATGGCGGTTGACGATGACGCGCGCGGTGAGGGGTTGCGCGGGACTCATGAGCCAGCGCGCGAGGCCCAAGCGGTTGCGCGGCGCATCGGCAGGCAGCGGCGGGAGAAACTCGGGCGTAGAGAAGGAAACTTGATCGAGGCGCGTCTCGTAGTTGCCGCGATCGAGGATGAACGTGTCGCGGGGTTTAGTGTCTTCCATGACCATGACGCGCGGGTAGTCGTCGACTTTGAGGCGGGCCAGATCGGCGAGGAGTTGGGCGAGCTCGGGATGGACCTGAGCGAGGCCGTGTTTGAAAAAGTAGCGACGGAGGTCGCCGTTTTCGAGCTCGGGGCGTTCTTTGGCCGGGA
>CANHAH010000054.1 GCA_947458705.1 Opitutia bacterium
CTTGGGTAGCCAGAGGGCCCGACCATTGATCTGTACGCCTTGCGGCCAACGCAGGCCTGGACTACTGCGGTGCTTGGCCTTGAAGGCCGGATAGGCGGCCTTCTTTGCAAAAAAGCGCTGGAAGGCTTTTTCTAAGTCCATCAGCGTTTGCTGCAGCGGCTGGCTCGGAACCTCGCCTAGCCAAGGAAACATCGCCTGCATCGCGTGCAGTTGCGCGGCTTGATCATGGTAATTAATCCGCACTCGACCCTCGCTTGCTTGGTACGCATCGCTGCGCTGCGCGAGCATCCAGTTCCAGAGGAAACGTAAGGAAGGAACCCAAGCCCGCAACGCGGCGTCCTGAGCCTGGGTCGGCTCAAGGGCGAAACGGAAGGCTTTGAGGATCGTCGCCATTTATTGCGGGGGCTAGGAATTATTTCCGAAGCGACTCGTAAAGGCTGAAATGATTTTTTTCGCTCGAGCTCAAAAATCAAAGAGGGCGGCGCTTCATCCCGGCCCTAAAGGGCCGGGTTTTCGCGCCGTCCGCTGAGATAAACGTCCGATTGAGCGTACCATCAGACGCCGTTATGATTACGCCGGCTTGAGTACCTGATGAAAATCACGCCGCCCGCGACTAAGAATAACGAATAAAATGTTCCTCGACTCAGCCCCATGATCAAACCTGCGTCGGGTTCGCGAAAGATTTCGCCAATCACGCGCATCAACGCATAGGCCAGCCAGAATTCTCCAGTTAATCTTCCTGGTTGGGTTTTAACCACACAACTTCTCCAAAAACGCCACTGCATATATGCGAGCAATAATGCTCCTTCTAAACCGGCCTGATAAAGTTGGGACGGATGCCGCGGTAAAATTTGAAAAAGTGGAGTCTCTGGAGCCGCGCTATGGGGAAAAATAACTGCCCAAGGCACATCAGCGATTTTACCCCACAGCTCCCCGTTGATAAAATTGGCTATCCGGCCAAACATGAGCCCTGCTGCGGCGCATGAAGCGATGAGATCACACACATGTAAAAAAGGGATTTTTTGCGTCCGTGCGAATCCCCAAATCGCCAAGCCCACACCGACGAAGCCACCGTGACTGGCCATGCCTCCTTCCCATAATTTAAACAGTGCCATCGGGTCCGAAAAAAAAGTTTCCGGATGATACAGAAGAAAATAACCTAAACGGCCACCTAGAAGAACACCGAACACAAGCCAGACGATCAAATCGGTGATTTTTTCGACGCGCAAGGGCGACCTTCCGGCGAGTGCATAACTTCGCAGCAACCAACCGGCCGTAAGAAATCCCAACATGTAAGATAACCCATAGTAGCGGATGCCGATTGTATCGGTGAATCGGATCAAGAATGGACTGAGGTCGTGCACCCAATAGGCGAATGACATATGTTTGAAGGGTGGGGGTTAAATTTTCGGCTTAACCAAAGGCTTAGTCGATCGCTGTTGTTGTGAGCGGGCTAGTTCGCGCATGTCTACGGCGACGTCGTCGTTTTCGAAAATTTCACGGCCTAAAATGTGTTCTATAATATCTTCCATCGTAAGTACGCCGGCGGTCGCGCCGAATTCATCGACAACGATAAGCATTTTCGTATGAACCTTAAGGCAAAGATGGAGGGCTTGGGCCACAGCAATTGTTTCGGGTATGAAATGGGCTTCTGTCAGGAGTTGAGCGACGGTTAAGGCGTCTTGATCATTGGCCTTGGCTTTGAGTAAATCGCGCCGTCGCACAAGCCCCACGATGTCATCGATATTGCGACCGTACACAGGCATGCGGCCGAAAGGCACACTAGGTAAATCGCGAAACACCTCAGTGATGGTCGCATCCCGTCGCAGGGCGGTGATTACGGTGCGGGGCGTCATCAAGGTGCTCACGCGTACATTGTCTAAAGATAGTGCGTTAGTGATGATGCTTGATTCGCTTTTGGTCAGTGTGCCTTGCTGGGCGCCGCGCTCGGCGAGGAGAAGAATTTCTTCTTCCGAATGGTGGATCTCGGGCACATTCCGAATAAATAATCGCACGACCACGTTGCATAAATAAGTGATCGGTACCAAGGCTCGACGCAGCCACCAGATCGGATAAACAACATGCGGCTGGAGTGTTTTACGGTAAGCGACTCCGAGGCTTTTGGGTAGCACTTCGGAAAAAACCAGTACGGCTAAAGTTAGTAATCCGGAAAGTATGCCAACCACCACTTCGTTGAACAAGGTTGCGGCCAGACTGCCGATGAGCATCGAACCGAGCGTATTGGCGATGGTGTTAAGCGTCAGGATCGCTGAAATCGTGGCGTCGAGCTCATGTTTGATAATTTCCAGGCGCATCCCACGGCGCGGCCGACTCTTTTTAAGTCGCTCGATTTCTGTGACTGAGGTGCTAAGCACTATGGCCTCGAGCATCGAACACATGAACGAAAGCCCGAGGGTAAGAAGGATTATGAGGACCAACCATTGCATGACGGTAGTTTATGCACCCAGCGCGCTTGGCGAATACAAACTGTGAATCAATGTTTGTGGGGAAAACAGCCTTGCCGCGTCCAAGCCCACGGCCCGTAGTGAAATGTATGAGCGAACTCCAACGCACCCCGTTGCGCGATTTCCACGCCGCCCATGGCGCTCGGCTTGTCGATTTCGCGGGTTGGGAAATGCCCGTGCAATACCGTAGCATTCTAGAAGAGCACAAGGTCGTGCGCCGAGCAGCTGGGATGTTTGATGTCAGCCATATGGGCGAAGTGGATGTGCGTGGCCCTGAAGCGGTTAAGTTTTTGAATTACCTCGTCACAAATGACGTAACTAAACTTTTTCCAGGCCGCGTGCTTTATTCGCCAATGTGTTATCCCAACGGCGGAGTTGTGGATGATCTGCTCGTTTACATGCGAGGCGCGGAAGATTATTTTTTGTGCATCAACGCTGGTAACATTACCAAAGATCTCGCTTGGATTCACGAACAGGCCAAGGCGTTTACCGTCACGATAACCGATCGCTGTAAGGACTACGCGCTACTAGCGATTCAAGGACCCAAGGCCATTGAGATCGTGCAGGGCTTGACCGGAGCCAAGCTCGGTCTCGTCAAATACTATCACTTCACGGAGGGTACGGTCGCTGGCGTTCACTGTTTAATTAGTCGCACGGGTTACACTGGCGAAGATGGCCTAGAGCTATACCATTCAGCTGGCGATGCCGTTGCCTTGGCCGAAGCCATTTTGGTGGCTGGGGCTACTCATGGGCTTGAGCTTGCGGGTCTAGGCGCGCGCGATAGCCTTCGACTTGAAGCTGGTTACCCCCTGTACGGTCACGAAATCACGCAAGACATTTCGCCGCTCACCGCCGGCCTTGGTTGGACGGTCAAACTTGATAAAGGCGCCGATTTTATCGGCCGCTCTGCGCTCTTAGCAGAGAAGCAGAAGGGCGCATCACATAAAGTTGTTTTTTTTAAGACCGGTGACCGACGTATCGTTCGAGCTGATACACCGGTCTTAGACGCTGACGGAATAACCGTGGGCCGAGTTTTATCCGGCACGCTTTCACCTATTCTCAACGAATCTATCGGCTCCGCATGGGTTACAACTTTGGCCGCCAATCAGGTTTTGGCCGTGGATATCCGTGGTTCTAAATTGATTTTACAACTAGTAAAACCACCCTTCGTCGAATTGAAAAAAACATCATGAGCAACGTACCCAGCAAACTCCGCTACGCGAAATCCCACGAATGGCTCAGCCTCGACGCCGATGGTAGCGCCACGATCGGTATCACTGATTACGCTCAGGCTGCACTTGGCGATATCACTTATGTGCAATTACCCAAAATCGGTGCCGTACTTAAGGCCGGTGACGCCTTTGGTGTAGTCGAGTCTGTCAAAGCCGCCTCAGATCTTTACCTACCGGTAAACGGCACGATTCTAGCCGTTAACGCTGCTTTGGAAAGTGCGCCCGAAACCGTCAACTCCGCGCCTTATGATGGTGGTTGGATGCTAAAAATAAAACTAGCTGATCCCGCGACAGCAGCTTCGCTGTTGGACGCTGATGCTTATCGTAATTTACTTAGCTAAAATGGGCATTGAATCGCCTCTAATCGCGTGGAGGTGATTTTCCTAAACGTCTTTTCCAACTGCCTACCGTCTTTCTCTTCGCAATGTCTCAACCTCATTTCCACGCGTTACGTCCTGCGTTTCTGACATTGATTGGCCTGCTCACCTTGGTGGGGTGCAAGGATAAGCGTAGTGAGGTGCGTAAAGCTGCGGCCAACGCCGTGGTGCAACCGGTTGAAGTAATTTCTATCGTACGTCGGGACGTGACCGAGACGCTCAGTTTGGTTGGCTCTGTCGCTCCAAACGAATCTGCACGTATGCGCGCCGAAGTGGCTGGGTTAGTGCGTTCGATACTTTTTGAAGAAGGCCAAAAGGTCACTAAGGGCCAAATCCTTTTTGCGATCGATGACACCGAACTGGTTGCTCAGACTACGCAAGCTCAGGAGGCGTTCAAACTCTCGGAAATAAATTTGCAGCGCAGCCTTACTTTATTGGGGGCGCAAAACACGACTCAAGCTGCTCATGACCGCGCAATTTCGGAGTTTAATACCGCGAAGGCCCAGCTCACGATGCTACGCAACCGTCTCGAAAAGACACAAATCCGGGCTCCTTTTGACGGCTTTGTTGGAGCGCGCACGATTTCACCGGGTGATTACGTGACCAACCAGACTGCCCTGACGACGATCGATGATCTCAGTCGACTGAAACTCGACTTTCAAGTGCCCGAACGTTTCCTGCGCCGCGTCAAAATTGGCACTTCTTTTCTCGTGCGTTCACGTTCGATGGATTCGGAAAAAGCAGTGGCGGGTGAAGTTTATTTTGTGAGTTCAGTAATTAACTCAGATACCCGCTCGAGCGAAGCAAAGGGTTATTTGACCAATCCTCCGCCCGATTTGAAGCCCGGCATGTTTGCCAACATCGAATTAGTTCTTGCGGTTCACAAGGCGGTTTTGACTGTGCCAGAAGGCTCTATTTTTAATTCCAGTAAAGGACCGCAAGTCGTGGTGGTTCGCGCGGGTGCAAGCAACGAACCCACGGCGGATTTTGTCCCCGTCACTCTTGGTTTGAGAAGCAAGGGCCTAGTTGAGATCGAGCCAGTGAAAAAAGAAACCGTGCTCGAGAAAGAATCTGTTGTGGCCTCAGGGGTAGGCGCCTTGATTTTATTTCAAGGGGCTAAACTGGCACCGCGTCCGCTACGCAAAGAATTTCGCGTCGATGGCGCTAATTGATCGAAAGCTATGATCCTTTCCGATCTTTCCATTCGACGCCCGGTAATCTGCTTAGTGGCGTCCATTATAATCATACTGGTCGGACTGCTGCGCTTTGGCGAAATGCCCGTGCGCGAATACCCTAACGTCGATTCACCCACGGTTTCAATCATCTCCAATTATCCGGGAGCGTCTGCGCAAGTTGTTGAATCGAAATTAACGGAGCCCATTGAAAAGGAAGTCGCCGCGATCGAAGGAATTAGGCTCATTCGGTCCAACTCATCCGAGCAACGTTCGACCGTCACAATTGAATTCAACTTAGGTCGCAACATCGACGAAGCGGCTAATGATATCCGCGACCGTGTTAGTCGGGTTAAACTTCCGTCCGAGATCGATCCGCCGCGGGTGAGTAAGGCCGACCCCGATTCGACTCCGATTCTCTCGATGTCTTTTAACTCCACGCGATTCACGCGATTGGAAATTGTCGAAATGCTCGACCGTATCGTCGTGCCTCGTGTGCAAACGGTTCCAGGCGTAGGCTCGGTCATTGTAGATGGTCCACGTTACGCGATGCGGATGTGGATTGATAGTGACCGACTCGCCGCATACGGGCTCACGGTGAGTGATGTCGAGAGCGCCCTGCGGCGGCAAAACGTCGAAGTTCCTAGCGGACGCATCGAATCAATTACCCGAGAATTCCCCATTCGCTTCATTGCGAATATGAATGAAGTTTCTGAATTCGAGAACCTAATTTTGTCCACCCGGGGCACCTATCAGGTCAAATTTAGCGACGTTGGTCGCGTTGAACTCGGCGCCGAGGAGTACCGCACGGATACGCTGTTCAAAGGTCGACCCACCGTGGGCGTTCAAATCTTGCGACAATCACAGTCCAACCTCCTCGAGACTATCGACGGGGTGAAAAAACTTATTCCACTATTTAAAACGCAGATGCCCGAGGGAATTAATATTGAAGTAAGTCGCGACGATTCTGCTTATATATCACGATCAGTTAAAGAGGTTTATAATACCTTATACGAGGCAGCGATACTCGTGGTTTTGATGATCTTCCTGTTTCTACGCAATTGGCGAGCTACGCTTATTCCCCTCGTCGCTATCCCCGTTTCAATCATCGGATCGTTTGCTATCATCGCTGCGTTGGGATTTTCGATTAATATTCTGACGCTCCTCGCATTCGTGCTCGGTATCGGTCTTGTGGTGGACGATGCGATTGTGATGCTGGAAAATATCTACCGGCGAATTGAGCTTGGTGAAGAAGTAATCTCGGCTTCTATTTTTGGTGCACGCCAAGTCGCCTTTGCCGTGATCGCAACCACGCTCACGCTTGCGGCAGTATTCGTCCCGGTAGCATTTCAATCCGGCCAGACCGGTCGTTTGTTTTACGAGTTTGGTATTACGCTCGCGGTCTCAGTGCTCGTCTCGGCTTTTGTCGCTTTGACGCTTACCCCGATGTTGTGCTCGCGCCTGCTTCGCGGCCACGGACCTAATGGTGAGGCTCACGGCTGGTTTTACACTAAAACCGAGCCTTTTTTTGTTTGGATGACCGCGGTGTTTGCCCGATGGCTCCAGGTTTCGCTGAGCTACAAATCTGCGGTATTATTATTCGGACTCTGTTTCGCTTTAGCTGGCGGTTGGTTCTATACACAACTGCAACGTGAACTCGTCCCCATGGAGGATCGCGGTATTTTTACGATCAATATGGTTCCGCCGGTTGGATCAACGCCGGATTACCTCAAGCTTTACTCGGCTGAAGCTGAACAAATAGCGCTTACGATACCGGAGATCGACCGCACGTTCATGCGCATGACCGAGACCAGTTCCTACATCAATGCCACGCTGAAGCTCTGGGAAGACCGTAAACGAAAATCCCAGGAAATCACCGTGGATATGCGCAAAATGCTTCAAGCGAAAATGACTGGGGTCCAAGCATCAGTCGCCGCGGGTCGACCTTTTGGTGGTGGCGGTACGAAAGGTGCGGGAGCCGTCCAGCTGGTTTTACAAGGACCTGAGTTCGATCAACTGCAAACTTCGGGGCAAGAAATCCTACGCCAAATGCGGGAGAGTGGGATTTTTGCTCAGCCTCGACTGGACCCTTCGCCGACTAAACCGCAACTGGATGTGCGCGTCGATCGCGCTAAAGCTGCAGACCTACGGGTCTCGGTAAGTGACGTGGCTTCTACCCTGGAAACGATGCTTGGCAGCCGGCGCGTCACTCAATTCCAGCGGGGTAGCCAACAGTATTACGTGATGCTACAAATCGAGGATGCCGAGCGCGTCACGCCCAACGATCTTGGCCGACTCTATGTCAAATCAGGAGCTGGCCATCTCGTTCAATTGAGCAACCTGGTAACTTGGTCTGAAAATACTGTGCCGGAGAATTATCCTCACTTTAATCGACTGCGCTCAGTTACGGTATCTTCGCAGCTGGCCGACGGAGTCACGATTGGTGATGCGGTCGACTTTTTGCAACGTCAGGTCAAGGACGTGTTGCCCGTAGGTTATTCGTATTCTTGGGACGGTGAATCACGTCAATATGTCGAAGGCGCAAGTGACACCTCGAAGCTTTTTGGGTTGGCGCTGTTGTTCACCTTTTTGATATTGGCTGCGCAATTTGAATCTTGGATTCATCCACTCACCATTTTGACCGGAGTCGTCTTCGCTGTCGCGGGAGGGATTACGGTGCTGTACTGCTCCAGATATTGGGGCGTTGCGATGACCGATAATATTTTCTCTCGATTTGGGCTCATTCTACTCATCGGGCTGGTGGCAAAGAATGGCATCCTGATCGTCGAATTCGCCAATCAGCTACAAGTGGAAAAAGGAATTGATGCCGCGCGGGCTGTGTTTGAAGCGGCGACGTTGCGCTTTCGGCCGATTTTAATGACATCGGTAGCCACTATACTTGGAGCTGTTCCCATCGCCTTTGCCCAGGGCGCTGGCGCCGAGACTCGTAATCCACTCGGTTTGGTCGTCGTTGGCGGACTAAGTATCGCGACTGCTCTCACGCTATTTGTGATCCCGATCGTTTACACGTTGATGGACAAAGCATGTTTGAAGTTCACTGGTAAAACAAGTGCTGAAGGCCTTAAACAGGCCCATCGGATCGAACAGGAAACATTGGGGCCGTTGCCACCACACCCAACCGAATCTCGCTGAGTTCGACTTAGGAAACCTCGTGAGAAATTCGGTGATTATTTGAGAGAATTAGAATCGGCGGGTTCGAGGTTTTTTGGAAAAGAAACTCCCTCCCAGCGTGCGACCACTGCCGGAGCCGCGCAATGACCCAAGACATTGACGCTGGTTCGTATGGGATCGATCAGCGCATCGATTCCTAGTAGGAGCCCGAGTCCTTCCATCGGTAAACCGAAACTTTGAAACAAAGCGGTGAGGACGACAAAATTGGCTCGAGGAATACCGGCGACTCCCTTGCTGGTTAGTTTTAAAGTAAGCAAAATCAACAATTGTTGATCAAACGAGAGCGGGACATGGGCCGCCTGAGCGACAAACAATGTGGCTAGACCTAAGAACAGCGTGCTCCCGCACAAATTCAGGCTTAAGCTCAAAGGAGCTACGACACCTAGAATACGACTGGGAACACCAAAGCGCTCCATGTTTTCTAGCGTTTGTGGCAATGCAGCAGCGCTAGAGGTAGTACCGAATGCGATGAGGAATGGTTCCCGCACGTAATGTATAAATCGGCGAAGTGGAACGCCGAAAAGAGCGAGCGAACCGCCGAGAAACATAATTAGAAAAAGGAGTTCGGCTCCCCATGCGGCGATAAAAAGGCGCAGTAATCCGAACAAAACGTCCATGCCCCCAGATGCGACTGTGCCTGAAATTGCCGCGAAGACGGCGAGTGGCGCCAAATACATGATCAAGTGAGTGAAACGGAACGCCACCCCGACAACCGCGTCCGCCAACGCTAGGACCGGTTTGGCACGCTCACCCGCGGACAAACACGCCACGCCAAACAGAAAGCTGAAAACTACGATCTGGAGCACATCGCCTCGGGCCATCGCATCAACGATGCTGGTCGGGAATGCATTCACGAAGACGTCGAGAAACGAAAGTTTTTGCGCGTTCGGAACTACTTGCGCCACCAACGCCACATGCGCACCAGGTTGAAACAATACTGCGGCGAACCAACCGAGGAGCAGCGCAACGGTGGTCGCGACTTCAAAATACAAAAACGATTTCCAGCCTAATCGTCCTAAATCGCGCATGCCGCCGATTCCGCCGACTGCGCGTACCAAGACACCAAATAGAACGGGCGCAATGATTGCGCGGATCAAACGCAGGAAAATATCGCTGATAAATTTAAGATGTCCTGCCGCTTGAGGAGCGAGGAAACCGAAGGCGATGCCTCCGAGGGCAGCCAGTAGCATCCATTGCGCCAGAGAAATCCGTGAGATCAAAGCAAAAGGAGGCTTACTAGGCCTTAAAGGATTCGGGGCAACATGACTGGATTGATCGAGTGACATGGTAAAAATAAATCTTAGGGTTAGTTGATGCTACAGAGGCTGGGATTTTCGGCGGTAAAGCCAAAACGATGCCCAAAGCATTATGAAGGCTCGGATTAGAGCGATAGAGGGTAGATCAAACCAATGTCCGCGGGCGGTGCCGAAACAGCCACAGTTTAAATCCAAACCGCGCGCCATCGCTTGCGCCAGAATCAGAACAAAAATCGTGGACATGATAAGCGCGAGTAATGCGACGCTTTCTCGCCAAAAACCGATGATTAAACCGACACCGCAAATCAATTCCAGGCTAGGAAATGCGACCGCTATGAGCCGACTTACACTATCGGGCAGCGATAGATCATAGGCCAGAAGGTCGCCATGGAAACCGATGGGGTCGGAAATCTTATAAAAGCCTGCTAGGCAAAACACCGCGCCGAGCGAACAACGTAGGCCCAGAAGTGCCTGAGCTGATGACCGCTGCAAAAATTTTCGGACGTAATTCAAGAAACAGACGGGGTGATTTTGAAAACCGGGAGAGGACGGGGGAACACCAGACGTTGCGCGGGCCGTAACCAATCTAGAGCGAGCCCCAGGGCGAGTGCTAGCATGCCCAAAACGATCAGCCTAAAAGATTGTTTAGCTTTCAGCGAGCACCAGAGTCCATTCAAAATCGAGCTCATGGTTAAGGCGTTTTGAGTAACGTATCAAAAACTCGCTCAAATTGATCTAGCGTTTGGGAGCCAGCGATTGAGGTTTCTATAGTTTGGCCATTGGCGCCCATTTTCCAAATTAGAAAAGTAGGCGTCCCTTTGAGTTTGAGCCGACTATAAAGCGAGAAATCAGCTACTACCGCGTTGCGGGTGGGGCGTTCGCGCAGGCACATATCTAGCTCGTCGCGTTCGATATGTGAATTCTTGGCAATCAAGGACTCGAGCATACTGGGAGCGCGATGGGCTACTTGAAAAAGCTCGTCGAGCATCTCCCAATATTTGCCTTGTAGATGTGCGCAGCGGGCGATGTCGAAAATTCTGCTGAATTGTTCGGAAGGATCGTCGGACGCATTCAGGACGACCCACTGCACGAGGCCAAGATTGATGTAGCGGTCAATTAACTTGGGGAAGACGGTCTCGTGAAATTTCCGGCAATGCGTGCATTTGAAGCTAGAGACTTCAAGAACAACAATGGGCGCATTAACGGAGCCCAAGCTGGGGCGATTAGCCAAGACAATTGGGAGTAGCTGACGGAATACCGCGGCTGCTGTTGGGCTAGCAGAAGGAGCACTTTCCAACGCAGATAGCCGATATTCCAAAATGAAACTCAACCCTAGAGCGATGAACATCCATCTGCCGCAAGATCTTAATTTTCGGACTAATTTCTGGCGATTGCGGCGATGGATAATCATGGCTTAAGCCGGTTGCTCATTAAGAAACCGCAATAAAAAATCGACGCCGGCAATAAAAACTCACTTGGCGTGGCCGGCGCCGATCGGAGGTGCTTAAAACTGGGTCTTCAGTCCGACGCGGATCATACGGCCTACCTGATCAAACAAGCCTGGGTCGGTCGGTAGCGGGGTCGCCCCGCCGGTGCGCGGCGCATAGGTGGGATCCCGGTCGAGCAGATTGGCGACGTTAAGGTAGATCTCCGAATTCCAACCCTGCCGAATTTTGGGTAAACGATAGGTCAGTTGGCCGTCGAAATACGACGTCGAAGGAACATCATTGTAATCGGTCGTCACGCCCAAGATCCGGGTCTTGTCCCAAGTCATCCGGCCTATGTAGCGCATTTGGAGGAAGCTAGAGAAGGCGTTGCGCGAATGACTCAGGGAGAGGTTGCCCCTGATGCGAGGCAACGCCGATGTACCTGATCCGGCATTAGCGAGACCGTTGCCGGCCAAGTTAATTTGGGTCGGAGTAAGCGGCGAAATGCGAGAGTACTCGTCGATATATCCGGCGATTGCGCGCACCGTAAGACTTCCGGGGCGCACGTCGGTAAACCACGTATTAAGTGGAATACGGTAACTGGCCTCGAAATCCACGCCACGCGAAAACTCGGAATTGAGATTAACCGAGGAAGTACGCGTTTGGATCACCGCCCGCGGGCTGGCAGAGGTCGGGCCGCGCGTCACGAACGAGCAGAGCGGCGACGAAGGATTGATCGAGCACTCGCGCACGGCGTCTTGGCCGCCGGCCAAGAAAATCGCGTCGGCAATTTCCGTGGTGTAGAAATCCACCGCGAAACTGGCACCCTTGAGCCACATTGGTTGATAGACAAAACCAACTACACTCGAATCCGCCACCTCAGGTTTCAGATTCAAATTGCCACTATTGATGTTGGGCACGGCCTGAAAAGTCAGGCCCGTTCCGCCGGCAAAATTGTCGGAAATATTACCGTTGGTCTGACGACCAGCGGAGAAGAGTTCGTTGATGTTGGGTGCGCGGATGTCACGGGAGCGCGAGGCCCTGAAGCGAAGGTCGCCGTTGAGCTGCCAAACGGCACCGGTCTTCCACGAATTGGCGTCACCGCTTGTCGAGTAATCAGCATGCCGAAAGGCGAGACTGGCCGTGAGCTTTTTCACAAGTGGCAGATCCTTCAAAAGTGGAATCTGCGTTTCGGCGAACTCTTCCATGATCGTATACTTACCCGTGAACGGTTGGTTGTTCGCCAACCGGTAGGCGCCGGCGATCGAGAGATCATCGGTCGTGGTAGTAGACTCAAGCTTGCGCCAATGAGCACCGGCGGCAACGGCCACTGGGCCCGCCGGCAGATTGATTAAGTTGCCGGTGAACTTAGTTTCAATCACCTCCTGCGAGGAGGTCTCTTCAAACTTCGTGGTGCCCATGACGTAGTTCAAGGCAGCCGCCGATGGAGATCCTGCCCCAAACGGATTAAAGGCGGCGCTGCCCGGATTGGCAGCAGCCGCGCGCGGGACGATTTGCCCGCCGACTAAGACCGCGTCGGCGGCGACCGCCATACGGGCTGTGATCAGATTGTTTACAATCGGAATGCTGATATCGTTAGTGCCCGATTGAATCGAGGTCTCCCAGTCCCAGTCGCCGAACTTGGCGTTGAACCCGACCAATACGCGCCGGTTTTGATCGTTAACCTTGGACACCGTCAGCCCGCTTTCGAGCGTGAGGCGGTTCATCGTGAACGAAGTCACACCGAGCGTGGTCATGCGCGCAACCAAGTCGGGTGCAAGCTGATTAAGGTATGCATTGTCACGTTGTATCGTTAGCAGATGCGTCGTCGGACTGTTTTGCTGGTTCATCTGAGTTTCGCTGAAGCCGCCTTCGACAAAGAATGAGATGTTTTCGAGTAGCTTGAAATCGTTTCTCAGGAAAAAATTTTTGCGCGTAAGTGGGCGCACAATTTCCTGGGAAGTACCGATTCGGAAACCGTCACCGCCACTTTGGAAACCGTTGGTGGCTCCGATGGTGGTCGAAAGGCGACCGTAATCGTAAGGGCTCTGCGTTCCGGCGGGGCCGAACTTGATCCCGCGTATGAGCGCATTGTTGGCGGCAGTGCCGCCGGCGCCGTTGACGATGTTGCCTCCGGGTGTGAACGGCGAGCGGATGTCGGTTGCGCGGATTACTTTGGTCGTGTTGCCCGGCTCGGGAATTTGGTTGGTTTCTTCGCGCCGGAAATCGCGGCCGTCGCCGTTCACCCCTTTGCTCTCAACATACTCACCGCTGAAAACGAGATGGCCACGGCCTTTGAGATACTTAGTTCCGAAAGTAACCATGCCTTTGTATTCCTGGTTATCGCCCTTTTGTGACTGACCGAGGAGGAAGTCCGACTTGAAGCCGACAAATTCTTTGTTGAGCACAAAGTTCACGACGCCGCCGATGGCATCGGAACCATACGCAGCCGAAGCCCCGCCGTTCACAACGTCCACACGATCGACCAGACCTTGCGGCATTAGGTTAACGTCAACCTGGCCGGTCGGACCGCTGGGCGTGAATCGGCGGCCGTCCAAGAGAGTGAGCGTACGGGTGACGCCTAGGCCGCGCAGATTCAGGAAATTGGCACTGTTGTTACCCGTTCCTCCGCCGACCGTTTGTCCGCCACCGGGAGCGAGCGAGGGCAGTTGCTTCAAACCGTCTGCGAGATTGATCGGCGCGGCGGCGAGTAGGGTGGTCTGATCGACTACGAGTACCGGCGTCGGCGACGTGAATGTGCTCGCTCCGGCGATCAACGAACCGGAGACACTAAAGCTCTCGAGTTTAACGATCTCGTTTGAGGTGTCGCTTGGGCGCTTGGTCGTTGGGGCGGTTTGAGCCGGCGCGTTAAGGACAGTTAGCAGCGCGCTGAGCACCGCCATGAGGGTTTTTTGCTTCATAGGTTTGGTAGAATCGGGCTTGGAAATGGGTGGCACAGGGGTGGCTTGAGTTTGAGCTGAATCGCGGGACTTAGGTAGAGAGGCGAAAAAAATCATGATCGCTCCGGATTGAGCGTCTTCGGCGACGCTTAATCCGGTATCAAAAATCATGCGGGCGAGGGCATCGCGCACGGAAAATGCCCCCTGCACGGCGTTGGTTGTCACGCCACTGACGGCAGCGACAGGAAATAAGATCTCTCGTTTCGCTTGGAGGCTGAATTGCTTGAAAGTCTCCGCCGCATCTCCCGCATGCAGATCGAACTTGATGAGCGTGGTTGGGGCTGAGCCGATCGCCGCGTTGGGCAATGTTAATGCAAGAATCAGCGCGAGAAATCTCCCCATTAGACGATACGGTAATGTAAAAACACCAGTTGGGTGCATGAGATGAGGGGTGCATCGAGTCCAAATTGGTAGGTACCAGCAACACAGATGCTTCAACTGAGTATTTCCGTTAATTTTTATTTCATGCTTCGCATGATTTTTAACGCGTCGTCTGCCTATGTGCGAGTTAACGCACCTTATGGAGCCTGATTTCGTTATCACCCTGACGCTCGGCGCGCGTGTTAAAGCCCATTTCTACAAGGCTTACAAAGCCTTCGATGTTATCCGAGCGGAAGGTCGCGCTGATGCGAATTTCGGCGAGCTCAGGATCGACTAAGACCAATTGAGTGTGGTTGCGCCGGTTAAATGCCGCGACCACTTCAGACATCGGGGCCGCCGTGAAATCCAGCAACCGATGTTGCCAAGCGAGTACGCGCTCGATTTCACCCGGAGTCAGTGTGGCAATCTGCGGGGCTGCTGGTTGGGCCGACAGTGATACCACGGCACGTTGACCGGCCTGCAAAAGAGGCACAACCGGCGCCTTCTCTGCTAGTACTGCGCTCACCGGACCAGACTCGTCGGTGGCTTCGCTCACGCGCACGCGGCCCTCAGTTACGAGCACTTCCACCACGATTTGGTCTAGGCGTACGTTAAACGCAGTACCTACGGCAAAAACATCCATGCCGCGGGCAGTGACAATAAATGGCCTCGCTGGATTTTTAGTAACGGTAAAATGTGCCTCGCCTTGCTCCAAAATTACACGCCGTTCCGATTTAGTAAAATGCACCCTCATGACAGCTCCTTGATTTAACTCTACTATGCTTCCGTCCTCGAGCGTGCGTTGAGTGACGATGTTCGATACCGGGGTAATGAGTGTAGCGACCGGGAGGATCACGGGCGTGGCTACCGGCGGCCTTAAAATTAGAACAACCGCAACTACCGCCGCCGCCAAGGCTACCATTGGAGCGATTCTCAGTAACTTTTTGCTCGGAGGGGCGAGTAAATCAGGATTGGGCCGATTGCTATGTTCTGGTCGCCATTGAGCAAGCACTTCAAGGCGTTGCCAGTTTTGGCGATGCCGGGTAAATTGGATGCTGTGACTCGGATCTTGGGTCAGCCAGAGGAGGAATTCATCTTGTTCGGCGGGCGTTAGCCCACGGTCGTGACGTAGCACCCACTCAGCGGCCGCGCTGGCCACATCCTCTGAATATCGTTTTGAGGGCGAATTCATCGTTCGAGCGGGCGCTGACGTTCAAAACGTGCAAAATATTCGGTCAGTTTTCTGAGCCCGATGGAGGCCTGAGCTTCGACGGTATGTTCGGCCAATCCTAGCTGGGCCGCGACTTCCTTTTGAGAAAGCCCATATATCCGGCGCAGCGTGATGATCTGCCGGCAGCGGGTAGGAAGGGACTGAATGGCCTGGGTCAAGAGTTCGAGTTCCTGCGCGCGGGCGACTTCGTGGGCCACATCCGCGCTCTCCTCATAGATGCTGTTGAGAGTAGATTCCGCTAAGGCAAAATTTCCGGCTACTTTTTCGTGTCGCACTTGGCCAAGCACAATATTGCGGGCCGTCGCGAAAAGAAACGATTTGGGGGCTGCAATTTCATGTTCCTGGCGCGCGGCCAATACGCGCATAAAAGATTCTTGTATAACGTCATCTAAATCCGATCGCTGCGGAAATTGTCCGCGTAACCATGCGCGCAACATTTGCTCATGCGGCTGCAAATGTTCAGTAAACCAGCGGGAAGACTCGAGGTTCTCAGGGGGCAAAGGAATTGTATGTCTGTGATCGCGTGCAGGGGGAATCCAGCATTTTTATCCTTTAAGCCATAAAATCTATTGAACAGGAAACTGGAATAACCGTTTGAATCCGGCCATAAAAAAACCCGCGGCGCGATTGTGTCGCAGCCGCGGGTTTAATGGTTTTATCTTCGGATAAACTTACTTGCCGGATTTGGCGGTCTTCTGGCGAAGGCCGTTATTCAGAATGCGTTTTCGAAGACGGAGGCTCTTGGGAGTAACCTCGAGGAGTTCGTCGGCGGCGATGTATTCGATCGCTCGCTCGAGGCTGAATTTGGCGGCCGGAATTAGGCCGGTGGCTACACCGGAACCCTGCGAACGGAAGTTCGTGAGGGCCTTTTCACGGACGGCGTTACAGGCGATGTCCTCGTTGCGGGGATTCTCGCCGACGATCATGCCTTCGTAAACCTGCTCGCCGGGACCGACGAATAGTTTGCCTCGTTCCTGCACCATGAGCAGGGCATAGGTGGTGGTCTCGCCGGCTTCGGTCGCGATGAGTGTTCCGGTCATGCGGGTGAGCACCTCGCCCGCATAGGGCCCATATTCCTTGAAGAGATGGCTAGTGATGCCGCGGCCGCTGGTTGCGTTGATAACGTCGATCTCCATGCCGATCAGGCCGCGCGTGGTGATGGTCGCCTCAATCATAGTGGAGTGCGAAAGCTTCTCCATGTTCGTGAGGAGACCTTTGCGGTTGGCGAGATTTTGCATCACGGAACCGACGCACTCATCTGGAACCTCGACCCAGACTGTTTCGTAAGGTTCGTGGCGAACGCCGTCCACAATCTTCTCGATCACGGTCGGGCGAGAGACAACGAGTTCGAAGCCTTCACGGCGCATCGTCTCGACAAGGACGGCAACTTGCATGGCGCCGCGAGCCTTGACGTTGAACACGCCAGCTTTATCGGCATCTTCTATGTAGATGGAGACGTTAGTCTTTAACTCACGCATCAGGCGCTCGCGCAGCTGACGGGAGGTGACGAGCTTGCCCTCTTGGCCGACAAGCGGGCCATCATTGACGGAGAACTGCATCTCCAGCGTGGGCGGATCAATCTGCGTAAATGGTAGGGCATGGGCATCTTCGTTGACGGCAAGGGTGTCGCCGATGTCGACGTCTTCGAAGCCAGCGAGACCAATGATGTTACCGGCGAAGGCCGACTCGACTTCACGTTGGCCGAGACCGGTGAACTCAAAAATCTTGGTGATCTTGGCGCGGATGCGCTTCTGATCGGTGGTACGGACGACGAACACGGGGTCGCCGACCTTCACGGTGCCGCCGAGAATCTTGCCGACGGCGATACGGCCGACATAGTCGCTCCAATCGATGTTGGAAACTAACATGTGGAACGGGTCGCCGGGTTTTGCGAATGGTGGTGGGACGTGGTCAATGATCGTCTGGAAGAGTGGGGTCATGTCCTTCTTTTCATCGCCGAGCTTGTACATCATGTATCCATCGCGGCCGGAACCATAAACGACGGGAGCATCGAACTGTTCCTCGGTCGCGTTGAGTTCCATCAGGAGCTCAAGAACCTTGTCATACATCTTGGCCGGGTCGGCGTTGTCGCGGTCGATCTTGTTGATAACGATCACGACCTTGAGGCCGTGGGCAAGTGCCTTGCGGAGCACGAAACGGGTCTGAGCTTGGGGGCCGTCGTATGCATCAATGACGAGCAAAACGCCGTCCACCATGCGGAGGGCGCGTTCGACTTCACCGCCGAAGTCAGCGTGGCCGGGAGTGTCTAGAATGTTAACGATCTTGCCCTGCCAGTGAACAGAAGTGTTCTTGGCCTTGATCGTGATGCCCTTCTCTTTCTCGAGATCCATGGAGTCCATGGCGCGCACCTGCACCGCTTGGTTGGCGCGATAGACGCCGCCCTCTTTAAGGAGTTGGTCCACGAGCGTAGTTTTGCCGTGGTCAACGTGTGCAATGATAGCGATGTTACGGATGTTCTGATTCATAGCGCGGAGTCGTTCTGGTCTTTGGAAAAAAGAAGAACGTGCTCTGCGCACCGTACGAAGGCAAGGCCGAAGGCGGATTGAAGCCTAAAAGACACTTATATGCCCTGCGGCACTATGAAATCAGAGCAGAAACTTGCGTTCTCGCAGCCAATAAAGACATTGTTCAGCCCAAGGCGGAGCTGGTTTCCCGGGGCGCCCGAGACCGAGTCCATGGGCGCCTTTCTCATAAATATGAAGTGAATAGGGCACCCGTGCAGCCCGCAACGCCGACGCGAAGAGATGGGCATTTTCCACCGGAACCGTTTTATCTTCCATCGTATGCCAGATAAACGTGGGCGTGGTTTGCTCCGTGACCTGCAACTCGCTGGATAGATAGCGCACAAGCGCAGGATCAGGATTTTCGCCGAGTAAGTTTTTGCGAGAACCTACGTGACCAAATTCCAGAAAACTGATCACCGGATAGCACAAGATCGCAACATCAGGGCGCGAACTCTCGCGTTCGACCAAATCGACATCATCGGGCTTTCCTGCTTGGAAATGCGTTACGAGGGTCGAAGCTAGATGCCCGCCGGCCGAAGAACCGATTACGCCGATTCGCGCCGGATCGAGCCCATCGCGCTTGGCCCACGTACGCAGTAAGCGCAGTGCGCGTGCTGCGTCGTTCAGCATTGCCGGATGCCGATACCCCGCCGAACCCAGACGATATTTCAAGACATAGCAGGTGACACCTTGTGCAGCAAACCACTCCGCGTAACCCGCGCCTTCGTGGTCGGCTAGATGCGCGTAACCGCCACCAGGTAACACTAGTAGTGAAGCGCCGTTGGCCTTGCCGGCAGCCGGCGCGAATAAAGTGAGCGTAGGAATATCTTGAGGTTTCTCACCGAGCGCACCCGGTGCGGCCGAGGCCCAAAGTGCCACCGCTGGTGCCGAAGGTGCGGCGAAAAGCGAGGTGGCACTTACAATTAGGGCGAGACTAAACCAGACGCGGGGATATTTTGATAACATCATGAAATAAGGGGTGCCTATAGCGTGTGGTTATGACTCTTCTTGGCAAGGCTCAGCACTGCGGGCGCGCTGTTGGCTTGCTTCGCTACGCACACGGTAAACGCTCCTTCCTTACGTCTGCCATGCGCCCTTCAGCTTTACCCATTTACGAACTCGAAACCACTATCGTGAACGCACTGCGCTCCGGCGGTCGCTTGATCGTGCAGGCGCCCACCGGCTCAGGTAAATCGACGCAGATTCCGCAGATGTTGCTCCAGCACGGCTTTCTCGATGGCGGTGAGGTCGTTGTTCTGCAACCTCGCCGTCTCGCCGCACGAATGTTGGCCAAACGCGTCGCCGAAGAAGTCGGTACCGCGCTGGGCGAAGTTGTCGGCTACCAGATACGCCTCGAGTCCAAGGTCTCCGCAAAGACCCGCGTGCGTTTTGTTACTGAGGGTATTTTACTCCGGCAGATGTCATTTGATGCGAAACTGAGTGGTATCAACGCGCTAGTGTTCGATGAATTTCATGAGCGCCACCTTTATGGTGACATCTCACTCGCACGGGCCTTGCAGATTCAGCGCACTAAGCGGCCAGATCTCAAAATAATCGTGATGTCGGC
>CANHAH010000055.1 GCA_947458705.1 Opitutia bacterium
GCTGGTCTGCTGCGAGACTACCTCGCGCCGTGTAACGTGCTCGTTTCGCAGGGTCGTAGCTTTCCTGTAAAAATTGAGTATCTGGAGAAAAGCGTAAATTTCGATAATGAGCCCGTATGGGACGTAGCCGCGAGAGAATGTGATCGCGTCGCGAACCTCACCAACGGCGATATGCTCGTGTTCATGCCCGGGGCCTACGAGATCAACCGCACTCTGCAGGCGATCCAAAATGAACGACGACTCAGGGATTTCGTGAGTTTTCCACTTCACGGTGAATTGTCGCCCGAACAACAAGATCGCGCGGTGGCGCGAACATCGGCACGCAAAATCATCGTTTCCACTAACGTTGCCGAAACCTCGCTCACCATTGACGGAGTAACAGTTGTGATCGACTGTGGCCTCGCGCGTATGGCCCGCTTCGATCCGCATCGCGGCATCAACACGCTACTCATCGAAAAAATTTCCGCAGCAAGTGCAGATCAACGCGCAGGTCGAGCCGGACGTACCGCGCCCGGTGTATGCGTGCGGCTTTGGACGGAACGCGAACACGGCACACGTTCGCTCCAAGAATTGCCGGAGGTGAAGCGACTCGATCTCTCCGAGGTCGTGTTGACGCTCAAATCAAGCGGCATTGATGACGTATTTAGCTTCCCCTGGTTGGAGAAGCCCGATGCCAGAGCGTTGGCGCGCGCGGAGTTATTGCTATCGGATTTAGGTGCACTCACCGGCCAGTGTAGCTCAATCACCGAACTGGGGCGCAAGATGCTGCGCTTTCCCGTGCATCCACGTTACGCCCGTATGTTGCTCGCGGCTCAGGAGCGTGGTTGTGTGCGCCCAGTTGCTCTTATGGCGGCACTTACTCAAGGGCGCAATTTCTTGCTGCGTGGCTGCGCGAAAGATGTCGAACAGGCGAGGGAAGATATACTCGGTGAAGAACATGCAAGCGATTTCTTCCTTCTAATGCGTGCCTGGACTTACGCCGATAAAAATAATTACAGCATTGATGCGTGTCGGCGGCTCGGAATTCATGCGCAAGGCGCCCGAGGGGTTGGCCCACTTTACGAACAATTTTTAGAAATCGCGCGTAAGGAAGGCCTCGACGCAACCGACTCCAGACTCGATCCCATCGCCGTGCGAAAGTGTGTGCTAGCAGGATTTTCCGATCAACTCGGCAAGCGGCTCGACGCGGGCACGTTGCGCGTCGAGCTCGTGCACGGACGACGCGGCGTGTTAGCGCGCGAAAGCGGCATTCAACAAGCTAGACTACTCGTGGCGGCAGAAATTAGCGAAATCGGACGAGGCGACGGCGAGGTGAACACCTTGCTCACGCTTGCAACGGCCATCGAAGAACCCTGGCTGAAAGAACTTTTTCCTGACGATTACGGCGAGGCACGTAGCGTCCTTTACGACGAGCAGGCGAAGCGTGTGGTCGCGCGTAAAGAGAAGCGATTCCGCGATCTCGTCTTAGAGGCCAAGGGAAACTCGGACGACGTGCCGATGAACGAAGCTGCTGCTCTACTTACGAAAGAAGTTCTGAGCAGACGCATCACTATCGATGCATGGGATGAGACGGTTGAGCAGTGGATCGTGCGGGTGAATCGCTTGGCGGAGTGGTTTCCAGAGCTCGAGGTCAACGTTTTGGCAGACGCCGACCGGGGCACCTTGATTGAGCAAATTTGTTTCGGTGAGACGAGTGCACGAGGCGTCAAAGAAAAACCCGTGATGCCTGTCTTGCGCGATTGGCTCACGGCGGAACAACTAGCCGTACTTGACGATTATCTACCAGAAAAACTCACGATGGGAAATGGCCGAAAAGCTAGACTTACTTATCATAAAGAAGGCCCGCCGATCATGAGCGCTCGCATTCAGGAGCTCTTTGGCGTCGAGGGGAAATTTACCATCGGCCACGGTCGCGTGCCCGTTAAGTTTGAAGTATTAGCACCCAATCATCGCGCCATTCAAGTGACCGACGACCTCACGAGTTTCTGGCGCGACATGTATCCGAAGGTAAAAGCTGAGCTCTCGCGCCGCTATCCACGGCACGAGTGGCGCTGATTCGATCAGTTATTTCGTAGCTCCACCTTTCACGAAGACGATATACATTGCGGCTTCCTTGATGCGGGTGTCTTCGGTATTTGCCCCAAGGGTGAAACTAGCGTCTTTTTTGGTTGGGCGGGCGAAGAGGCTCAGGGATTTGCCTGCGACTATAATTTTGGCGCCGGTAGACTTGAATTGATTAGTAAGCCAAGCTGGCCGCGGCAGACGATCATCATGGGCTATGGTCATCGTGCTGCCAGAGCTCACGGCGATTTCCATTAAATCCACGGCGCTGTAGGTTGAATCGCGGTCATCGGCTTGAACCCAGTCGGCTCCGACGAGTTCTGCTGGTAGCGATGGGAACGGAGTCTCGGCGTTAACGTAGGCATTTTTGCCCGGACGTGCGTCGACTTCGACGTGCACAATCGCTGCGTTGGGTGCGGTATAGTTCAACGTTTTGATAAATTTGCCGAGCATGATCGGGCCAATCGTTTTTGCAGCTGCCTTGGTGGTCGACGTGATCGAGCGGACGGGCGCTTGAGTGGGAAGAGATGCACGACCTGAGTGGGGCGCGGCACCCGTGAATGCGACCGAATTGATTTCAACACTCGCGGCGGCGAGGCCGTCGCTGCTGGCGTTGATTATGAGCTTTCCAGGATTGCGACCTGCGCGCACGGCGACACGATTGATGCCGGCTTCGAGATCGAGAAAGAGGTTATTGGTGGAATCTAGTTTGCCGCTGTTGTAGCCACCGCGCCAAGTGCCGGGGCCGCTGAAGGTAAAATCGACCCGAGGCTGCACCGTCGGGCAGCGCTGTCCTTTAGCATCGACAGCTTCGACGTCGATCAGGGCGATATCGGAGCCATCTGCGCGCAGACCGCCAGGCGCAGTCATGGTCGTGAGTCGAAGAGCCACGGGAGCGCCAGCGGTGCGTTTCGTGTCTGTGGCTACGATTTTACCGTCATGCTTGGCGACAGCTTTGAGTTCTCCTTGCGCAAATGTAGTTTCGGGAAACGTGAAAAGGTAACGATCCGAACGTTTGCCTAAGCCGAGGGATTGGCCGTTGAGGAAGAGTTCAACCTCAGAGGCGTTTGAAGCAACATAGATAATTTTTTTGGTGTCTACCGGGTAAGTCCAATGGCCGACTATCTTAACTTGGGGAGCGTCACTCCACATGGCGGTCAGTACATCGAACGCCGGCTTCGGTAGACGCACTGCGTCGACTTCTCCGCTGTTTCGTGCGACTTCGACCGCGACGCGGCCACCACTGGTGCTGTCGGAGAAAATCCAGTTGCCGCCGCCTGCGTGATTCTCGGCGCCAAGCTTTTTCATGTAATGGCCGACTTGATTAAGGGCGAATTGTTCTGAGGTGAGCTGGTAGGTTTGGCCCTTAGCCTCGGGGTAGCCGAAGTTTGGCGGTGAAAAATTATCCCAGACCCGACGTGGGGATTCTTCGCGGTTGTATTCGCCTTCGACGACGGGCAGGCGGGCGATTTCACGTCCGCCCTCTGTGCCGACGCCGACGTCCATAAATTCAGCGGTTATGGCATCGGCACGACGATGCGTGTAGGCGCGACCACCGTGTGGATCGTATTTATCCATGTAGCCTCGGAGCTCTTGGGCATGGGCGCGAGTGATCTTCTGATTGCCGCCTTCCCACAGAAGAATCGAAGGGTTATTGCGGAAATAAATGATCGCATCGCGGAATACGCTAGCGCGCAGTTTCCAAGCGCCGCCAAGGGTGTCGTGTTCGCCGTCGGCGCCGGGTTGGAGAGCGACGATACCGAGACGGTCACTGGCGGAAATTTGTGCCGGTCCAGCGGCCGCGTGGCCCCAACGGACGAAATTGCCACCACCGTCACGCATTAGCTCAAGTGTGTAAAAATGCAGCCAATCTGGAAGTGCGGCGCCTAGACCTGCCCATTCGTTGGTAGGTTTTTGTCCCCAGCCATGAAGCTTCAAGTGTTGGCCATTTATATAAAAACCAGAAGCTGCTTCCCAACGCACGTGACGGATGCCAAGCGGGATTTCGCTGCTGTCGATCGTTTCGCCTGCAAGGCGAAGCGAGGATACTACGCGGTAAACGTGCGGATAGACAGGTTCCCAAAGTAGAGGATTAACTAATTTGGCAGAGAATTTGAATTCGACGGAAGCCCCAGCGGCGATGGATTTTTTATCCGTAAAGTTTAGAACGGACCGACCGGCGGCATCGAAGACTTCAGCGTGGAGTTCGACCTCAGCGGCGGTCGTGCGCTCATTGCGCGCGGGCACCTCGAGCCCAATAATCGCATGTTTTTCGGTTATATCACCGGCGTAGGCGTAGGGTCCGGCCGTCTCCAGGAAGCTATAAAGCGGGAGTGTAATGTGCAGCGGGTCGGTGAGGTACAGGCGGATATTGCGGTAAAGCCCTCCGTGCGCGGGATGCCAGTGCGGGTTATTCCAAGGGATCTGATCGGCTTGCAGGTCCGCAAGATTTTCGGGGATGGATTCGTTGAACTTCTCTGAAAGCTTGGCGAGATTAGGATGGGTCTTATCGTTAGTAGCAGCCTGTGCGGAGATCGATGGATCCAGTGGGTCCTTCATGAAACGATTATCGCACATGACGGCGAGAACGTTGGGTTGCCCCGGGGGACGAAGGTGCTGGGTGAGATCAAAGCCAAAGGGAGTGAAGCCGGATTTGCTCACGCCAAGAAGTTGGCCGTTGAGGTAAACTTCGGCTATCTGGCGCGCCGCCTCGAACTCAATGAAAACTTTTTTACCTGCGCTGGCGACGGGGAGTGTGAATGTTTTTCGGTACCAGGTGCGTCCGCTCCATTGGATCTGTTCTCCTCGGTGGCCAGGGGTCGACCAATTATTGAAAGTGTCGGTATCATTATACGTATGTGGCGCGGAAACCGTAGTCCAAGAGGAATCATCGAAGCTCACTTCGAACGCACCGGCGGGATCAGCTTTCAGAAAACGCCAATCAGGATTAAAATTAATCGTAACGCGTTCGGCGGCGCTAAGGACTGTAAAAAGCAGGCCGAATGTTACAGCGAGACAGAGGGATAAACGGTGAGCAATAGGGTAACTCATACAGATCATCGTGGCCAGAGACACGCCCACGGCTAGAGGAAAAAAACGCGCCCTTGCTTAAACTGTTAACTATCGGGGCCCTTAAGCTGGAGGGTTTGGTACTTCAATCGGATTCGGAATGTAGCGACGGCGAATCGGCGTTAGTACACGATCGGCCGGATTGCGATAAGCGCGGCGGCGATAACCCGCGAGGGCGGGGTCGGATGCGCAGCGAATTTGGTACGCCTGCATTCTAGCGAAAAGATCGTGTAATTGGGACGGTAGAGGATACGCATCCAAGCCGGATTTTTCTAGGGCTAATAGCAACTCGTGCGTGGTCTCCAAAGTGGAAAGACAACCGGCCTGCGGTTGCTGTTTGATGATGAAGCGACTAGGAGAGGTCGGGGTGAACATCACTCTTGGAAGCCGTTGAAGACTCGGGCTCAGTCGTAGCATTTTACGAGCGCCACTCCAAGTGCCATCCAGCAAAAAAAGCACAAGACGTCGGCCGCCAAGATCTGTTTCAGTTAGGGCGCCGATGGTGAGATTACGCGCCGTTGGTCCGGGGTAAACCAAGACAGGGAAATTGGCAGGGTCAGCGATCAACTCTTGGACCAGTTCATGAGTGTCGAAAGTTAAACCCATATGAATCTCGCTGCTTGAAAGACAAAGATGGGTCAGACGACCGGTGCCCGCCTTCTCATGTTTAAATTCTTTAGGATGCATGAGGTAGACAAATTTCGTCCGCGTCGGCATCGGCGTGATCGAGCTGCACCAGCAGAGAGACTGAGGCCAAAAACAACGGTAACAAGTGAGGCGACTCATGCGTAGCTTAAGGGTGGGGCCGGACTGGCGGCGGGGTCAATGCGCGCGACTTGACATCCTCTCGGGCCTAATGGACCGGGTTTTAGCGCCGTCCAGCGAGTTAAACTGAAATAAGCACAGAGCTCTTAAAATGAGGCCGGTCGCCAGCGTCTTCATTAGTGCGACGTTGCGATCCAGCGATTGGGCGCTCAAGGTTACGATCGATGTCTGCTTTTGTTCATTCCTCGCGCGAACCTCAACCCTTACGGCCGGTCGCTGTGCTTCGCACCCCTTTCATGGAAAAATTTGGAGTGCCGCGTCAAAGCGGGCTTGTGCCGGAAGCGGAGGGGCTCGTGGTGTTTGCGCCGGAGTTTGCGCGGGATGAATTTGTCCGAGGGCTAGAGGCGTTCTCCCATATTTGGCTCATCACGCAATTTCATCATAACGACTCATGGGCGGGAGCGGCCACCGTGCGTCCGCCCCGGCTGGGAGGTAATGAGCGGGTTGGAGTTTTCGCTTCGCGCTCGCCGAATCGGCCCAACGGAATTGGTCTGAGCCTAGTTCGTTTGATCGCCATTGAAAAGTCGCCAACCTTGATGCTGCGCGTCGCAGGCATTGATGCGGTAGATGGGACGCCCGTTTTTGACGTCAAACCGTATTTGCCTTGGTGTGAAGCGCCCGACGAAGCTCGCGCTGATTGGGCTCAAGCGGCGCCCAAGGCACGAGCGGCAGAAAAAGTCCTCATACCACCCGAGCTTTCACTTCATGTACTCAACACGACGCCGGAAAACGGCGCAGCAACCTTGGCGCTCGTGCGGCATCTTTTACAGCACAACCATCAGCCCGCTTATCAACACGACGCTTCCCGACTGTACGGCATGAGCCTTGCCGGTTGGAATGTGCGCTGGCGTCTACTGGATGCCGATCGCGTCGAAGTGTGCGCGCTGGAACGCTTAGCCGTGGAGTGAATGAGCAAGGCTTGTCTTGTGCGCACGTAATCGGCGTTGTGCGTTAATGACGTCGCCGACTCCTCCGCTGGCCCCGTTGGCCGGTCGGCCTACGGTAGATGCAGTCATGGACAAATTTCTCGCGGTAGCCACCGCGAAAGGACTCACGCTTTATCCAGAACAAGAGGAGGCGATTCTTGAGCTATTCGACGGTAAAAATGTGATTCTGGCCACCCCGACAGGCTCGGGAAAGTCTCTGGTCGCTGCTGCGCTTCATTTTAAGACGCTTTGTGCGGGAGAACGTTCGGTTTATACGTGCCCGATTAAGGCGTTAGTGAATGAAAAATTTTTATCACTGTGTCGCGATTTTGGTCCTGAAAACGTCGGCATGATGACAGGGGATGCGAGCGTGAACGTTTCAGCCCCCGTGCTGTGTTGCACGGCGGAGATTTTGTCGAATATCGCGCTCTGCGGCGGACCGCGTGCCGCTGCGGTGAAAGCGGTCATCATGGACGAGTTTCACTACTATTCTGACCTCGAACGCGGTACGGCTTGGCAGGTGCCGTTGCTCACACTCAGAAACGCACGATTTTTATTGATGTCAGCTACGCTCGGATCGACAGAATTTTTTGAACGCGAACTAACACGTGTAACAGGTGCGACAAGTTTGACCGTGCGCAGCGATCGGCGGCCCGTGCCACTGTCATTTGAGTATTCGGAGACACCGTTGATTGAAAGGGTGGCTGAAGTACTCATGCAAAAACGCGCACCGGTTTATTTGGTGCATTTCACGCAACGCGATGCGGCAGAAGCGGCGCAAAATTTGATGAGCCTTGATGTGTGCTCAAAAGATGAGAAGGCCGCTTTAGCGACCGAGTTAGAGCGAGTAAAGTTTAACAGTCCCTACGGTAAAGAAGTGAAACGCTGGCTGCGGCACGGCGTAGGCGTGCATCACGCGGGCTTGTTGCCGAAATATAAAATTCTAGTGGAGCAGCTGGCGCAAAAAGGGCTGTTAAAAATAATCTGCGGCACTGACACACTCGGCGTCGGGATCAACGTGCCGATTCGCACGGTACTATTTACGCAACTCTGGAAATATGACGGCAAAAAAGCGGCGGTATTAGCTGTGCGAGATTTTCGTCAAATCGCGGGCCGTGCTGGTCGTGCGGGTTTTGATGATCGTGGTTACGTCATCGCGCAGGCACCGGCGCATGTGATCGAGAATAAGCGCGCCGAAGAAAAATTAGCCAGCAACCCCCAGAAACTACGCAAATTGGTCAAGGCACGCGCGCCCGAGGGCGCGGTTGGCTGGGATGCAAAAACTTTTGAGCGTCTGCAGACGGCACCTCCAGAGGGACTCACCTCACGCTTCGCCCTTTCGCACGGGATGTTACTGCTGGTGCTAAGTCGCGACGGAGATGGTTGTCGGGCCATGCAACGTCTCATATGCGATTCGCATGAACCAGCCTCGCGTAAACCCGCACTTCGCTCACGTGCTTGGCAGTTATTTCGGGCGTTGATTGAGCGGAAAATCGTGGACGTCATTCCTCGTGCCGAGCGAGAGAGTAGCGCTCGTAAATTACGAGTTAACGTCGAGCTGCAGAATGATTTTTCCCTTCATCAGGCGCTTTCCTTATACCTGCTTGATACTCTGCCATTACTGAATCGAGAATCACCTGATTATCCATTCGACGTCCTCACTCTCTGCGAAGCGATCGTGGAAGATCCAGAAGCGATTTTACGTCGCCAAGTGGATCGGTTAAAGACGGAAAAAATGGCAGAGATGAAGGCCGCGGGCGTCGAATATGACGAGCGCATCGCGAAGCTTGAAGAAATAGAGCACGTGAAGCCATTGCGTGAATTTTTGTATGATACGTTTAACGCCTTTGCTGCGGCACATCCGTGGGTTGAGGGCGAGAACGTGCGCCCAAAATCGATCGCCCGTGAAATGTTTGAAGGCTACCGTTCTTTTTCAGATTACGTGAAGGATTACGGCTTGGAACGTATGGAGGGGCTGTTGTTGCGACACCTTACACAGGTCTGGAAAGTGCTCGCTCAAACTGTGCCCGACGGCGCTAAATCCGAAGACGTCGCTGAGATGGAAATGTACTTCCGCGAATTAATCCGCGGTGTGGATGCAAGTTTACTTGAGGAATGGGAACGATTAAAAAATCCCGAATGGGTCGCGCCCGATATAGGCAACTCCGATAAACCTACGCGACCGTTGAGCTTTGATGTCACACGCGATGTCGCAGCCTTCAAGCGACTCATTCGCGCAGAAATATTTTTTATTTTGCAGCGCGTGCTTTCGTGGGACGAAGAAGATGAGAAAATCAGAAATATGTTTATGAACTACGCTGAGTCGCGTGGTCGATTCCGTCTAGATCCCGAGGGGCGATCGACCAAGTACACCCATTTTGGTGCCGTCGTTAGCGAGGGCGAGGTTGCAACAGCTGATGTGGGCGAAATGGAGGTTGTGCACGTGTTGGTGGATGCCGAAGGATCGAATGATTGGGAGGCTGTATTCGGTGTTTCTATAGCTGCATCTAGATCTGAAAATAGGGCCGTAATGCGTCTCATAACTGTGCGTCCAATCGGATCAACTCAGACAGAAATGCGAGTAAATATGTGACGCGTTTATGGGTCATGTTTACTAGAGTAATCTCAAATTCGCTTTGGCCAAAACAGGGAAGGAATTATTCATGCTAAGATGAATGCGCTCCCGTTTATTGTTCATCTCGATGCGGATGCTTTTTTCGTGGGCTGCGAACAGGCACGACGACCGGAATTGCGAGGAAAAAAATGCGCAGTAGGTGGGACTGAACGGGGAATCATTTCATCGGCAAGTTACGAAGCTCGAGCATGCGGGGTGTATACGCCCATGCCGACGAGCCAGGCGTTGCGCGTGTGTCCGGACCTGATCATGATTCAGCATACGAGCGGACTCTACGGCAAAGTTTCGGAGGCGATGTTTGATTTGTGCGAATCGATCACGCCGTGGGTACAACGCAACTCGATCGATGAAGGTTATCTTGATCTGGCACCTTGTGGGCTCAAGACCTCGTCAGAGGTGGAGGGTTTGGTGCGCGGGTTGCAGCAACGAATTTGGGCTGAGTTGCAGATCACCGTTTCTATGGGTATTGCAGCAAACAAGTTGGTCGCTCAGATCGCTAGTAAACTGAGGAAGCCGCAGGGGTTTGTGGTCGTCCCGGTTGGAGCGGAGAAGGATTTTTTAGCGCCATTGAGCCTCGGAAAATTGCCGGGGATAGGAGCGAAGACGGAGGCCATACTAGCCGAGTTTGGGTTGAAACTCATCGGCGATCTTTTTGGTCGGAGTGAGCGTGAACTAAAGACGGCGTTCGGCAATGATTGGGCCGCGGTAGTGGCGATGGCTCGAGGCGAAGATGATCGTCCCGTAGAAACGATCACTCCGGAGGCAAAAAGTTACTCACAACAGGAGACGTTTGCGGAAGATGTCGGTGAACCTTTAAAAATTGAGCGTGTAGCGAAACGAATGATTGATGAATTGTTACCAAAAGTGCGCGCGGACGGGAAACGCGTTAAGACGATCACCTTAAGGGTGAGATATGGTGATTTTACGCAGACCTCGCATAGCAAAAGTTTAGTAGAGGCGAGTGATCTCGAGGCGCCATTTTATCCACTCGTGAGTTCTTTGCTGCGTGAGACGTGGAACCAGCGGCGAAAATTACGTTTGGTGAGTGTCCGGTTTTCAGGCGTTGAAGAGAGTGGGGCTCAACTGGAGATGTTTGCGCAGAATGACGAGAAAAGGCGGAAACTGGCTGCAGTTTTGGATCGGTTGAATTTAGAAGGGAAGTCTGCGGGGGTATCTCGCGGACATCAATTAGGCTACACCAAGCGGGATTGAAAGGGTGGTCGCGCAGCAAAGGTAAGAATTGTCCTTATCAATTTGGAAAATGAATTGGTCTGAGAACGTTTCGTGTATTTATTTCGGACATGGCGAATGATGAATTAGCAAAACGGATCGAAGCGGCGAAACGCGCGGTGACAGCTCAGACGGCCTTATTGCATGCCGAATTTGGTCGAACTGAAAGTCGCTGGAAAAATGACGGTACACGAGTCACTGCGATCGATATCGCTATTTCAGAAAATATTTTCCGCGAGTTATCGGAGCAGTTTCCCGATGACCAATTTTTCAGCGAGGAACTGACGGAGTCTGAAGCAGCTATTCCCGTGCAAGCGATCTTCTCATGGGTATTGGATCCGATTGATGGAACCAATAATTTCGCGCTCGGAATTCCGCATTGCGCGATCTCTTTGGCACTGTGCGAACATGGCGAACCCATTTATGGCGTCGTTTATGATTTGAGCCGCAGGATTTTAATGCACGGCGGGCCTGGATTTGGGATGCACGATGGTGAGCGCTTGGTATCGGTTCTTAACTTGGCGCCAAATCGTGAAAGTATTGTAGGGTTTCATCGGCCCTTCGATCCAGCGTGGTTGCCAGCGACGCAGTCGGTGCTCGCGCAATTTAAAATTCGCGGACTGGGGAGCGCGACCTTGCATCTGGCTTATGTGGCGGCCGGTTTGTTTGATGGCTGCGTAGATTTTAACGTGAAGATATGGGATTTGGCGGCAGCTATTCCGCTGGTGCGGGCAGCAGGGGGCGAGGTTACCTTTTTAAACGGCGAACAGTTGCCGATGCGGATGTTCGATCTTAAAATGGGCCGTATTGTTTACATCGCCGGAGGGCCCATCGTCGCCGCGCGATTAAGGGAGTTGGTGCAGAGCTAACAAAAAAGCCGGCGTTGCGGCCGGCTTTTGCTAGGTAGATTATGCAGAAGCATATTCCATGAAATGAGTTAGACCTGATAAGTTTGGAGTGGGACAGGATCAAGAATGGTACTGTTGGGCATCTGCGCTTTGAGCTGCGTCATGAACCATGCTCGGGCGGCGGGGTCCCCGTGGGTAAGGACGACGCTGCGCGCCTCGGTCTGGACTGCGAATTGCACAAGCTCTTCGCGATCAGCGTGGCCACTGAGTTCAAAGCGTTCCACGCGGGCTTTGATTTTGGTTTTAACGTTGGCGGTTTTGAATAGGAAGGTGTCGCCTGGGGCTGAAGCGAGGAGTTCGCCTCCTGGGGTTTCAGGATCGCAGTAGCCGACGAAGCCAATTGTGTTGCGGGCATTGCCTAAAAGGCCGGAGGCGAGGGTGTAACTAGGAGTGCGCTCGACCAGCATGCCCGAACTGATGATGTACAGCGCGTTTTGACCGGGATCTTGGCCCGCCACGAGTTTGCGAGGCGCTGGTTTAATTTTGAGCTCTTTAATTATGCCGCGGTTAAATTGGACATGCTTTGTCTTGCGGCTTATTTCGTCGAAATAATCGGCTAGGTCCATACCGAGTCCGGACGCAAAAATTGGAAAGTCGACGAGTTTGCCAAATTTGCGGGCGTCGTGGATAATCGTCAGCACTTCTTGCATGCGACCCAAGGCGAATACCGGAATTAGAAAGGAGCCTCCTCGTTGGATGGTGTCGTTGATGCTGGCTACCAAGCGAATCATTTCCTCAGAGCGACTCTTCCCCAGCGGGCGTTCAGTAGTTCCGCGAGTGGTTTCGGTTACGACAGTATCAAAATGGCCAGCAGGGAAACGGGCACCTTTGAGGGTGCGTTGATCGGTGAAAAGGACATCGCCGGTGAAGAAGATGGCGCGCTGTTTGTACACGAGTTCGACAGCGGCGGCGCCGGCGACATGGCCGGCTGGATGAAACACGATCTCTATTTCGTCTTTGGCGCCGCGGAAGTGTTTGGCTTGATTGAAATTCAAGCCAATCATGCGTTTTCCGCAGCGATCAATTTCCTCATGAGTAAAAAGCGGATAATCGGGGATGTTAGCCTCCTCGCGTTGGCGCATCATCACATTGGCAGAATTGTGGAGCATGCGCTCAATGAGCATACGGCTGGAGGTCGTCATCAACACGGGGGTGTTGGGATGCTCGCGCATCAGGACCGGCAGGCTGCCAATATGATCCAAGTGGCAGTGTGTGATGATGATGAGATCGAGGGGCTTATCACGGATCAGTGAAAGATCGGGAGAGGCGGCACGGCCGACTTCTTTAGGATTTAAGCCGCAGTCGATGACGATGCGGAGTTCGCCGAGCTCGATGTACATCGAATTGGCACCGATGCCACCAGCGCGGTTGAGGTCTGTTAACTTCATGAAAGGAAGAGCAGACACGAGTTCTCAGGAGAGAACGAGAACGAATTTTAGAGTTCGCTCGTGCGAGCAGATCCCAGGAGCACGTGGCGACGAAGACAGCTCCCTCGTCGATTTAAACCGGTATCTTGAGCTCGAAAGGGGGCAAGACGACGTGAATTTTGCGCCCGGTTTCGTCGACGCCATGGAATGAACCCGTGGCGCGAGCCTCACACCCAGTCACGTGGTAACTGTTGTAGGAGAAGCATTCACCGGGGGCAAGGCGCGGGGTTTCCCCAATAATTCTATCTCCCTCGATCACCAAATGGGACCCGTCAGCATGTTCCAAGACCCACTTGCGACCGAGCAGTGTGATCGTGTGTTCGGAGCTGTTGCGTATGGTCACGAAGTAAACAAACGCATGCGGTTTCTCCATAGGCAGGCTGGCACCTCCGTGATGGTAAGTAATTTTATCAAGTGAAGCGGTGAGGCCGGGGATTTCGTAGGAACTGCAGGTCACAAGACGAGACTTAGGCACAATCTGTTAACGAGCAAGCATACGCTACGAAGGACAAAAATTTGCTTCGGGCTTGCGGCACATCGTAGGCCTGCGCAAAAAACGCATCATGGCTAAATACGCGCTTCTCTCAGTCAGCGATAAACAGGGTCTAGTTGAATTCGCCGCGGCGTTGGTGCGATCGCACGGCTACACGCTCTTGTCGACCGGTGGCACCGCCAAATTGCTAGCAGAAAAAGGCCTGCCCGTCACTGAGGTGGGTAACCACACGGGTTTTCCAGAAATCATGGAAGGACGCGTAAAAACTCTTCACCCAAAAATTCACGGTGGTCTCCTTTGCCGCCGTGATAAACCCGAACACCTAGCGCAGGCTCGTGCTAATCAGATCGAACTCATCGATCTGGTCGTGGTGAATCTTTATCCATTTGAGGCCACTGTGGCCAAACCTAACGTCGAGTTCGAGGAAGCCATCGAAAATATCGATATCGGTGGGCCTTCTATGTTGCGCAGTGCGGCCAAAAATCACGTCAGCGTAACGGTCGTCTGTGATCCGGCTGATTACCCCAGTGTACTAACCGCGCTGACCGCAGGCGAGGGGAGCGAAGCGTTGAACGGCCTACGACGTCGCCTTGCGCTCAAGGTATTTCAGCGTACTGCCAGCTACGATGCGGCCATTGCTAGTTACTTGGCTGCTCAGGCCGATGAACCCGACCTAGAGGCCTTGAGCGGTCTGCCCAGCACGCTTTCGCTTTCCTGGAAAAAAGCACAAAATCTACGGTACGGCGAGAATCCCCACCAACACGCGGCTCTCTACGGCACATTCCATAATCACTACGAGCAACTCCAAGGTAAGGAGCTGAGCTATAATAATATTTTGGATATCACTGCCGCCACCTACCTCATTGGTGAGTTTGAACGCCCAACCGTCGCTATTTTGAAACATACCAATCCTTGTGGTGTGGCTAGCTCGGATACTCTTCTGGAGGCTTGGGACAAAGCCTACGCTACGGACCGGCAAGCACCTTTTGGTGGGATTATTATAGTCAACGCCACGCTCGATGCCGATCTCGCTAAGTTGATTGCCGAGATATTTACCGAAGTGATCATTGCACCACGATTCACGGCCGAGGCTCTCGCGATTTTTTCAAAAAAGAAAAACCTGCGCCTCATGATTGCCAAGGCGGGTATGGGCGCGGATGCATTGCAGGAAATACGTTCCGTGGTCGGAGGCGTACTGGTGCAAGACCGAGACCGTACCCTCGGGAACGTGCGTGAATTCAAGGTCGTGACTCAACGTCAACCCACGACCGATGAATGGAGCGCCATGCTGTTTGGTTGGAAAGTCGGCAAACACGTCAAATCGAACTCAATTGTCTATTGCCGCGGGGAACAAACTCTCGGCGTCGGTGCAGGCCAGATGGCACGGGTGGACAGTTCGCGTATTGCAGTGTGGAAAGCAGGCGAGGCTGGGTTGGATCTTCGAGGATCGGTCGTAGCGAGCGAAGCTCTTTTTCCTTTTGCCGACGGATTGATTGCGGCCGCTGAAGCCGGTGCTACGTGCGCGATTCAACCCGGCGGTTCTGTCCGTGATGCCGAGGTGATAGCGGCGGCCGATGCCCGAGGTATGGCCATGGTATTTACAAGTTCTCGTCATTTTAAGCATTAATCGAGTTGCGACTATTTCCGGTTGGCGATCTGCGCGGATCACCTTCAACGTTGCGCCATGTTCGATCCGGTAGAAAAACTCAAAGAATTCATTCGTCATCCCTCGGTTTCCGCCGATTCCAAATTTCGCGAAGGCATGCGCGGCGCGCAGAGCTTCGTATCGGAGTTGCTCGGTTCGATGGGATTTATCGTCGAGGTCGTTGCAACTGACCTTCACCCTATCATCCTGGCCAGTCGCGGTAGCAATCCGTCTTGGCCGCATGTTGTCGTCTATGGACACTACGATGTGCAGCCTGCCGATCCGTTGAACCTCTGGACGACGCCAGCGTTTGAACCCACCGTGCGTGGTAATCGCATTTATGGCCGCGGAGCTGCGGATAACAAAGGCCCGTTAATAACAAACATCACCGCAATTGCGCGTCTTCTCGAAAAACATCCGGACCTGCCGTTACGCATCACGTTTCTCATCGAAGGTGAAGAAGAAATGGGAAGCCCTAGTTTCCCTAAATTCCTAGAAAAATACAAAGATCGTTTGCGCGAAGCGGACTTCGTTTATTTGTCGGACACCGCTTTACCCAACGAACAACAGGTCGTACTTACATGCGGACTGCGCGGATTAACTCTATTCGATGTTCAGATCACAGGCGCAAAAGGGGATCTGCACTCAGGTTTGCACGGCGGGGTATTGCTAAATCCAATTCAAGCTCTGGCTGAAATTATCGCCACGCTGCACACGCCTGATGGTCGCGTGAATGTGCCAGGGTTTTACGATGATGTGCTCGATGTGCACCAGTGGGAACGTGATGAATTAAAAAAACTCGGCGCCGACGAAAAGGCTTATGCGGAATTCCTTGGAATCGACACCTTTTATACCACATCGGGCTTTTCACCTTTTGAATCCGCGCGTTTTCAGCCGACCCTAGAATTCAACGGTATCGGCGGCGGTTATCAAGGTGAGGGTACAAAAACGGTCATCCCCAGTAAAGCCTTCGCCAAAATCAGCTGTCGACTCGTTCCCAACCAGCAACCGGATAAGATTAAAAAGCTCGTCATGGATGCGATTCGTGCGCGCACGCCCAAAGGCGTGAAACTTGAGTTTATCGATCAACACAAAGGCGATCCTTACGTGGTCGTTCCGCCGGGGCGTTCTAACACACCTAGGGATCAATCGCCGGTATTGGCTCGTGCCTTCCAAGCTGCCGATTCGGCGATCAGCTCAGTTTGGGGACGTGCCCCCCTTTATCTACGCGAAGGCGGCAGCGTTCCTATCATTGCGGACATCAAGCGTGTGACGGGCTTAGATTCCGTGATGTTTGGCCTCTTCCTACCCGAGGATAACCTCCATGCGCCCAACGAGAGCTTCAATTTGGATGTCATGAAGAAAGGCATCGAGACGACGCAGAAAATTTTCGCCGATTTGGCGGGCGTGCGTTAATCCACACGCTGTCGAAGACGTAAGCTTCGGCATATTCGCACAAAAAAGCCCCGGCATTGAGCCGGGGCTTTTTAAGTGCTCAAAGATCGCTCAATTACTGTTTTTTGATGATCACTAATTCGACGCGGCGATCCTTTTTCATTTCCTCATCGGTTCCGCTCTTCTTTGACTCCTCACTGCCCTTTGAGAGCGTTTCTAGTTTATCGACCGAGACCTTGAGCGTCTCGAGGTATTTTTTGGCGGCATTCGCACGGCGATCACCGAGGCCAAGATTGTATTCGGAAGTGCCGCGCCAGTCAGCGTGACCTTCGAGGAGAAGGCGCTGGTCGGGATTTTTATCCAGATATTCTTTGGCGGCTTTCAGTTTAGCGCGCTCATCTGGTTTCGAGATATCTGAGCGATCGAATTCAAAATAAACTGCTCCGAGTAAGCCTCGAATGGTGCGACCATCGTCAATGATGCCGTCACCTAGACGTTGTTGCAATCCAGAGTTTTGGTCCGCCGTGGTGGACACGTCCTGCGGGTTGATGCTACCGCCGGTGTTGGGTCCGATCAGCGTGGCGCTTGGGTCCGGACGTACCGGTTTCTTGGCGCAGCCGCTTAAAACGACGGTCGCACTGAGAGCGAGAAGGAGGAAATGCTTCGAAACAAGTTTCATGGCGTGGATTTAGATAAAGTAAGCTGACTAAGCTATTGGCCCAAGCATTTGGGGCGGCAAGAAATTTAGGAAGGTTTCTGCTATTAGGTAATGCCAGCAACCAGCGCGTAGTAGCGCCGCGGCTGCTCGCCTAACTTAAAAATGTGCTCACCGGTGGTGGGCTGGCCGGGATTCGAACCCGGAACCAACAACTTAAAAGGATGCTGCTCTACCGTTGAGCTACCAGCCCTAGACCGATGGAACTGCGGAAAATGGGTAGCGCGCGCTGGGCTTGGCAAGAAATTTCTCCATAACGTTGCGGTCTCGATTGACCGCAGGTAAAGCTGGGAGCTATCTGCAGTGATTCCGTTCAAATAAATTGGGAACAATCGTACAGTACACGCGTCAGACTGAGGCAGAACGTATGTCCTCAAAAGCTCAAGAAGTTGCCTTGGACCATGCCTTGGTAGCCCGCTTTAAAAATGGCGACCAATCTGCATTCGACGAAATGGTCACTCGTTATTGGGATCGGATTTATTCGATGGTGCACCAACTCCTGCGTAATCAGCAAGACGCCGAAGAAGTCACCCAAGACGCCTTCATTCGCGCCCATCGCGGCCTGGTGAATTTCCGAGGAGATTCGGCCTTCTCCACTTGGCTTTATCAGATCGCAACCAATTTGGCTCGTAATCGTTATTGGTATTGGTGGCGCCGTAAACGCGATAAGTCCGTTTCATTCGATGCCCCAATCAGCGCTGATAATGATACGACACTGGCTGATATTATTCCAGCCGAGGTTGAGACCCCCGACGATATCACGGTAACAACCGAGTTTGTGGCACGCATTGCCAAAGGCATGGATAAAATCAGTGCAAAACACCGGGAGATTCTCACGCTACGTAACATCAAAAACCTTTCTTACGAAGAGATCGCAGAGATTTTAAATATCTCTGTTGGTACGGTCAAAAGCCGTATTGCTCGTGCCCGCGATAGCTTGAAATCAAAACTAGGGGAGGATTTTAAATGAAAGACGCCGAATTCATCGAACTGCTAAATCTTTATCTCGACCACGAGATCAGCGCTGTCGACGCGCGTCGGCTAGAAGTTGAAGTCAGCAATAATCCTGCGCGCTACAAAATCTATCACGAGTACTGCCAGATGCAGAAGGCCTGTGTAATTTTGGCTCAAACCTCCGCGCTCGAAACTGCTTACGCCCCAACAGAATCAAATGTGGTTCGTTTCCAGGAAGCCGCTCCGCGTTGGAGCTTTGGTTTTTATGCAGTCGCTGCGTGTGCTGCAGCTGCCTGTGTTGCATTGGTAGCGGTCATGCGCAACGGACACGGCTCGGCTAATTTGGCCGCCTTAGCGCCTGAATCCTCCGCAATCACCAACATACAATTTGCGCCTGTCTCACCCCTCGCTAGCAACATCCGCGATTTGCCTCGCACCGTCTCTGTCGCTGCGAGGAATGCCGATTTGAAGCCCGCTTTTGTCGCTTACACGCCGCGATCAATTGCCGAACAAACCGCTGCAACCCCGCTTGAGCGCAACGATACGCGTTTTGACTGGATGCAACGTGTTCAAGTCAGCTCAATGCCTCGAGTGATGGCTGAGGATTTACGCTTCGATCAAAAGGCCAACCTTGCGCCTGAGAAAAATAACTTACGCAACCGGCGCCCCATTGATGCTCGTTTTGAGCAAGCTGCCCATCAGTTTCAACGTTGAGAGCATCCAGATGATGCGGCGCTAGGTTAATTAGCTCAGCGCTTTTTTAATCAGAGCCTCAGTAGAGGCAGCAGCCCCTAAAGCGAGCGCAGCCTGCCGAATGGCCGTATCGGCATCGGGTGCTTTGTAACCGAGCGCAACTAAAGCGGAGATCGCATCTCTATGTGAACTGGCTGGAGCAGTATTGGCAC
>CANHAH010000056.1 GCA_947458705.1 Opitutia bacterium
CTGCGCTGCGCGAGCATCCAGTTCCAGAGGAAACGTAAGGAGGGAACCCAAGCCCGCAACGCGGCGTCCTGAGCCTGGGTCGGCTCGAGGGCGAAACGAAAGGCTTTGAGGATCGTCGCCATTTATTGCGGGGGTTAGGAATTATTTTCGGAGCGACTCGTAAAGACTGAAGTGAAGTTTTTTCGCTCGAGCTCAAAAATCAAAAAGGGCGGCGCTTCATCCCGGCCCTAAACGACCGGGTTTTAGCGCCGTCAGCTGAGATAATCGTATGGATTTAAGTGCATCACAAACGCCGCGGTTAGTTCGGTCTATTGGACGCACTTACTGGGATTTTGGGTAACAAGCCTAGTGATTCGCTATTAAGTTACGACTTCGCTTTAGTGTCCAGATTCACACGCAGTTTAAGATTGTAACCATACTTCATTGAAGTACTTTATTGATGTGATTTTGTTGAGGATGGGCATTTCACCAAGGCAGCCGATCGGCTGCTCAGTGGGGATGAACTTTTTTCCCTTATGCAAAGGCTCGCAGCTGAACCCGACCTAGGAGACATTATTCCGCAGTCGGGTGGGTGCCGTAAATTGCGTTTCGCCGCTAAGGGCAAAGGCTCTCGCAGTGGGGTACGAGTGATCTATTTTCATCGATCTAGCTTCGGGCAAATTCTGCTCTTGGATATTTACGCCAAGAACGAAAAAGCCAATCTCTCTTCCAACGAACTCAAGGTTCTTAAACAAAAGGTAAAGTCATGAAACCCTCGGAACTCAAAGAAATCGTGCGCCGCAAGACCGCTCTGCTTGCCGGCACCGCTCAACCCGGCCGAGTCACCCAACTCCTGCCCAACGGTAAAGGGGGCTACATCCGCCGGCCAATCAACTCTGAGACCTATCGCAAGGCGCAGGTGGCCGAGCAAGTCGCGAGCGTGACGGCTGCGCGGGCCAAGCTTGGCCTTTCCCAGCGGGAGATGGCCTCATTAATGGGCATTTCCCCACGGACCCTCCAAAACTGGGAACAGGGCCAGCGCGAACCCGACCAGGCAGCGAAAATGCTGCTGCGCGTGGCCGTGCTCCACCCACAGTCGGTGCTTGATGCCGCCGAGCCAGTCTTGGCTCTCGCAGGTTGAGTGGGAATTGGCTATGGCCAGGGCTAGTGCGATCTATTGGGCGCAGTTAGTGAGGTTTTCTATGACTAACCACTTCGGTTCTCACCAACATCAAGGAGGGTGGCGCTTCATCCCGGCCCCTAAAGGACCGGGTTTTCGCGTCGTCCACTGAGATAAATAAAATACGTAGCTCGCTTCGGCTAGCTCCTGCGGTTGTGCTGCGCGATGAATTGCCGCGCCGGATGTGGAGCTTGTTGCATCGCTCCCTCGATATCATCGCCGATTCCGGGCATGCCGTTGGGCAAACCGGCGGGCGTGCGCTGCGTGCAACTCTTGGCCGACTTTCGCTGCGCGATTTTTGGCCAGCCCGAGCGTCCCGCGGTGTGCGCGAGCTTGCGCGCCGGTTTAGACATGTGTGGCACCAATCGCCTTGAAGCGCTGGATTTACTCGCGCGGCTTGAAATAGCGACCAAACCCTAGTCGATTCGATCCATGGCCAAAACCGAAGAAGCCCCCAAGATCATCTTCTCGATGTTGAGCGTCTCGAAAAAAATCGAGCGCAAGGAAATCCTCCGCGATATCTCACTGTCGTTTTACTACGGCGCTAAGATTGGCGTCCTCGGACTCAATGGCTCCGGCAAGTCCTCGCTCATGCGCATCCTCGCCGGCGTCGACACCGAGATCGACGGCCGCGTGCACTTCGAACCGGGCTACACGGTGGGCTTTCTCCAGCAAGAACCTGCGCTCACCCCGGGTTCCACAGTGCGCGCCTGCGTCGAAGAAGGTGTAAAACATCTCACCGATCTCACCGCGGCCTACGACGCGAGTTGGGATGAACTCTCCGAGGCGACGGACGACGCGGCCAAGGACGCCATCGCAGACAAACAGGCTAAATTGCAGGAAAAAATCGACGCCCTCGGTGCCTGGGATGTCGCACCTCAGGTTGATATGGCGATGGATGCGCTGCGTTGTCCGGCCGGCGATGCGATCGTCGATCATCTCTCGGGCGGTGAACGTCGTCGCGTAGCACTCGCGCGTCTGCTTCTGCAAAAACCCTCGATCCTACTGCTCGATGAGCCGACAAATCATCTCGATGCCGATAGCGTCAATTGGCTCGAGCAACACTTGAGCCGCTACGAAGGCACGGTCATCGCGGTCACGCACGACCGTTATTTTCTGGACAACGTTGCCGGTTGGATTCTCGAGCTCGATCACGGCCACGGTCTGCCGTGGAAGGGTAATTATTCCTCATGGCTCGAGCAGAAACAAGCCGTCGCCTCCGTCGCCGAACGCACCGAGAGCAAGCGCCAGAAAGCCATGGCGCGCGAACTCACCTGGATCCGCCAAGGCGCCAAGGCCCGCCAGTCGAAGGGCCAAGCTCGTATCAACGCCTACGAGTCCATGCTCAAGGCCGATGTCGCCGAACAGGAAAAGTTGTTTGAAATCATCATCCCCGCCGGCCCGCGCTTAGGCACGGTCGTCGTTGAGGCGCAGAATGTCGCGAAGGCTTTCGGCGAGAAATTGCTCTTTGATAAACTTAACTTCGCGCTGCCCCCCGGTGGTATTGTCGGCATCATCGGGCCCAACGGCGCGGGTAAGACTACACTCTTCAAACTCATCACTAATCTAGAAAAAGCCGACGCCGGTACCTTCAAAGTCGGCGACACCGTGAAGTCGGCCTACGTCGAGCAGTCGCGTGATTCACTCGAGGGTAATAAAACGATCTGGGAAGTCATCAGTGATGGGCAGGAGATTCTCACGCTGGGACCGCGCTCGGTGAATAGTCGCGCGTACTGTGCACAATTTGGTTTCACCGGCGCCGATCAGCAGAAAAAAGTCGGCGTGCTTTCCGGCGGCGAACGTAACCGCGTGCTGCTCGCCCGTGTGCTTAAAAGTGGGGCCAATCTGCTTCTGCTCGACGAGCCTACCAACGATCTCGACGTTAATTCGATCCGCGCGCTGGAGGAGGCGCTCGAGACGTTTGCCGGTTGTGCAGTGATTATCTCCCACGATCGCTGGTTCCTCGATCGGGTGGCCACTCACATCATGGCGTTTGAAGGCGATAGTTACGTCCACTGGTTTGCGGGCAATTACTCGAGCTACCTTGAGGATTTTAAGAAGCGTAAGGGCAAGGAAGCCGATCAACCGCACCGGATCAAATACCGTAAGCTGTCACGTTGAGCCGGGGCCTCGATACCCGTTCGTAAAGCGGCGTTTCATGGCGAATAGCAAAGTGCGTAGCGCGAAACGACACCTGCTTCGCTAAGGATTAAAATCCCTATGGTATTGGATTAAGCTCTCTTGTTTGACAAAAATTATTATGTCATTCAAAATTAAAGTATGATCATAAATACTCGAACTTTCCTGCGTGGATTCACCACATTTAAGGCACGAGCTCGTAAAGGTGAAATTGTACGCGTCCAAGACAAAGAGGGTGAATTTCTTTTTACGATTGCTGCTCCTCGCCGTTCACTCCTCGGGGCCGCAAAGGGTAAAATTGTGTTTCATGATGATTTGACCAAGCCAACCTTGCCCAAGGAAAGCTGGAGGCCTTCGCTTTGAAGCAGCGTCCAAAATACATGCTAGATACCCACGCTTTCATATGGGCCGCAACCGACGAAGATAGGTTGAGCGTCAAAGCGGCTCGGGCGATAGCCACCACTCCCTATGAACAGCTAGCGATCTCAGATGTTACTTTGCAGGAAATTGGGCTACTGCTTCATTCTGGTAAAATAGCCTTTAAAGGCTCACCCACCATTGTGCTCGGAGCTATGCTCAACTATGTGTCCGTGCTACCCATCACTTTGGATATCGCAATTACGGCTCCAGCTTTAGCGTTCCCGCATGGCGACCAATTTGATCGAATCATATCGGCGACCGCGAAAGTCCATCAACTCACTCTCATCACTAAAGATAGCAATATTACCGACTCCTTGGTCGTTTCTACGCTATGGTAATTGTGTAAGGATCCCCCTTTGACGGACACAGGTTAAGTCTTTTTTAGAAAAGGAATCTGCTATTGAGATTCACTACGCTGGCTTGCGGAGCGGAGCAAATTGCGCACGGTGGGGTTTCAATCCTATGAAACGTTTCTCTTCGTTGCTTCGATTCATTGCACCCCTCTTCGCTCTCTCCCTTATGTCAAACGCAGCCCAGCCCCAACTCTCTTCTCTCGTCCTCGGTGGCGGCTGCTTCTGGTGCACAGAGGCCGCATACGAACTATTGCCCGGCGTTAAGGCCGTCACGAGTGGTTACTCCGGTGGCAAAGAGGCCAATCCCACTTACGAACAAATTTGCGCGCACGTCACCGGCCACGCTGAAGTCATCAAAATCGATTACGATCCTGCCGTCGTGAGCCTTGATGCCTTATTGGAATATTTTTGGTCGGTGCACAATCCGACGCAGGTCGGCGGCCAGGGCAACGATCACGGGCCGCAATACCGTTCGATCATCCTCTACGCCGATGAGACCCAGAAAACCGCGGCGACAAAATCTCTCGCTGAAGCGAGCAAGACCTTCCGCGATCCCATCACCACCGAGATCGTGCCGCTCGTTAAATTCTGGCCAGCCGAGGGTTACCATCAGGATTATTTCGCTAATAATCCCAACGCGGGTTATTGCCGTTTCGTGATCGCGCCGAAGGTAAAGAAATTAAAAGAGCACAGTGCAGTGCTGAAAAAATAAGTTCGGGCCTTCGTATCTGCGCAAAAAAGAAGCCCCGCGTAGATAAGCGGGGCTTGGTCCATAAACTAACGCTTAACGTTTAGCCTATATTGTCACTCACGGCTGAGGCTGCGGCGGTGGCCTCAGTATCAGCGCGAGCTTTGGCGCGACGATTCTTCACAATCGCATCGGCTCTCGCATCGCACCAGCGGATGAACGCATAAGGGCGCGGGCTCTTGAACTCGTTGGCCTGCCATTCCGTGCCGTCGGTGAAGAGGGTTTTGGGTAGAATGAAAGTACCGAAAACCCAGTCGAATACGGGCAGAGTGAAGAAGCCGGAGATGCCTTCATTGCAATCGATCACGGCGTGGTGACGAAGGTGGAAGCTGTACATTTTGCGCCAGAACCAGCCAAAATTCTTGTTTTCAATGAGCGGGGCCCAGCGCTCGAAAGACCAATGTTCGATCGCGTGGAAAATTTCATACAGCGCCAAGGAGAACGCCAGTGCTCCGAAACCGCCGAAGAACCAAGGCCACGTCGGCATCAACCATTGCATTAATGCGAAGGCCGGAAACATTGCGGCGGCGAAGGCGAAGAGCGTATACCAAGGAAAGAAAGAAGCCTCGCCTTGTTCAGGTGTCGTCACCGGGTAAATGTTTTCAATAAAAGGCACATTGCGGCCTCCGGGCGTGCGGCGGCGACCGATGCGCGTTAGATTGTGGTGAAGCGTATGTTGTTTGTAGAAGCGACTTAGCAAGCCGACGACGGGTTTATGCAACACGTAGCGGTGGAAAAAATACTCGAAACAACACGTTAGCAGATGCACCGCGAGGAAGCACACGATGAACGGCACCACGCGAAAGGTGATTTGGGCCTGCCAGATGGCGGCGGGCGCCGCTAGCCATACAAGACCGATCAAGGCCGCCAAGGAGACGGTGACCGTAAATAGAAATAGCGGCAGAGAAAACTTCTCTTCTACAGCTATCGATGAGACCGAAGATTGAGGCATGAAGTTGTAACATCCGAGGTGTTTCACCGCTTGGCAATCGCCGAAGCAGACACGATGCCCGCGTTGGCGTACTATTAGCTCGGGGTAAGGACTTGAGCAGGAAACGAAGGGTTGCGCTGGGTGGAGTTGGGCGCGGGCTTGTACTAAGGCTGGGGACGTGGTGCGCTGCGCCGGATGAGTGAAGATCACCTCAACGTCGTTACCGCCCCGCAGCGTGAAGTGGTGTGCGCCGATGCGATTGCGTGGCTACGTGAGCGCGGGCGAATCGAGGGTGCATGCGCGGTGACCTCGTTGCCTGATGTTTCTGAGTTGGGGGTCGCCTTGAACGTGTGGCGTGACTGGTTTCTCGGCGCGGTGCAGCTGGTCGTGGACGCAGTGCCCGATGCGAGTGCTGCGATTTTTTTTCAGTCGGATATCAAACATGAAGGCCGTTGGATCGACAAAGGTGCAATGGTAGTGCGCGCCGCGGAAGACGCCGGCGCACATGTGCTGTTTCACAAAATCGTATGCCGGCGCCCTCCGGGGATGCTCACGACGGGACGCCCTGGGTTCACCCATCTAATCGCTGTTTCGCGGGCGATGAAATGCCCCGATGTGTTGCCGATACCCGATGTAATTACAGATGCAGGTGAACAAAAGTGGGTGCGCGCCATGGGCGTGCGTGCGGCCGCACACGCCGTTCGGTTTGCCCAAGATCAGGTTGGCGCACGTGTGGTGCTCGATCCGTTTTGCGGAGTCGGCACGGTTTTGGCCGTGGCTAATGCCCTTGGGCTCGACGCTATTGGCGTGGAAAAGGCGCGGAAACGAGCGGAGCAGGCTCGCGAGTTGCGCGTGACTGCGGCGGAGTTGTGAGCCGGCGGGCTGGACTTACCGCTCAATTGGGCAGAGGCTGAAATCATGGCAGAATCTCCTTCGATTCCTCCGGCGGTGCCCGGTTTTCAAGTGCGCACTCACTACGTGCGCAGTCGCAACGCGCTCTACGCGCGCGTCGATCTGGGCGAGCTGTATGTGGATTACTACCTCCATTTGTCAGAAAATGGGCTCAAGCCGGCGCCCGAACACGATGCGCTCTTCAAGCGCGCACTCGCGGCCTTCGTCTTACATACGGTGTCACGGCCTTGGAACGAAATGACGGCTTGGACGATCAATTTCCAAGATCCACGAGTGAATCTCTTTCTCACCGGCGACAATGAGACGGGCGGCGTCGCCGGTCGCGTTTTTGCGGAGAATGTGCGGGAATTTCCGGAAAATATTTTCTACGCTGATGTCGTGCGCGGACGCGAGCCCACGCGACGCAGTACGATCACCTTCACGGGCTCGGATCCGCTGGTGGCGCTTGAAAAATTCTACGATCAAAGCGAGCAACGGATCGCGCGGTTTTTTCAGCTCGGGGAGGAGGATTTTGCGGCCGTGATCGAGCATCCTGACTGCGACAAGGCGTGGCTAGCCGCACTCACAATCGAGCAAGTGAAGGCGCTCGAGACGACCGAAACGATTAATCTGCTGGAGACGCGGCTGGTGCGCTGGTTCTGCGGGTGTAACCAAGCTCGGATGCTGGAAGTGCTAGCTCCTGTGATGCGCGCCGACCCCGTAGAGTTATTTGGCGAACACGAGAAAATCGAAATCCGCTGTCCGCGCTGTGCGGCACGTTACACGATCACGCGGGAGGCGATGGAAGCGAAGGTCGCGGAAAAAAAGTGAACGCAGCGCACGGTTGCACAGGCGAGGTGGACGGTTTGAACATCGCCGCGCATGTCTGAAATTTTTAAAACAATCTGGGCCGGCTTCGCGGGTTCGGCGTGGCTCGATCAACTCAATCTCGCGCTCGGGATTCTCGGCGTGACGCTGATGATTCGGCGCATGTTGTGGGCGTTCCCCGTCGGGCTTGTGTCGGTTGGCGTGCAAGGGGTTTTGTTTTTTCAGGCGAAATTTTACGCGGATGCGACGTTGCAGGTTTTCTTTTTTGCCGCACTGGCCTGGGGATGGTGGCAGTGGGGGCGGGCGGCCGGTCCGGAGTTGCCGGTGTCGCGGCTGACGACGCGCGGGCTCGCGTTGACGCTCGCGGGCGCGGTGTTAGCGACAGCGATTTGGGCGCTGGCACTGCGGCGTTGGACGGATGCGGTAATGCCATGGCGGGATGCGGGTATCGCGGCCTTTAGTGTGGCGGCGCAAGTGCTGCAGGCGCGGAAGAAGTTAGAAAATTGGCCGCTCTGGATCGGCGTAAATCTTGTGGCCGTGGCTTCTTACTGGAAAGCCGAGTTGGCGTTCACGGCATTTCTTTACTTGGTTTACCTTGGGCTCGCCGTGTTGGGCTGGCGGGCGTGGCAGCGCGCGGAAAGGGTGCAGCCATGAACGCGCTGAAGCGTATCGTAGTGTTTGGCCCTGAGTCCACGGGTAAGACGACGTTGGCGCGGCGGCTAGCGCAGCATCTAGATGAGCCATGCTCAGAGGAGTTTGTACGTGAGTTTTGGGACATTCGCGGCGGCGTGATCGTTGCGGAGGATCTCGGCACGATCGCCCTAGGCCAAATCGCCAATGAAGACCGTGCGGCCTTAGCGGCTCATAGGGCCGTCGTCTGCGATACTGATTTACTCACGTGCGTGTTGTGGAACGACGTATTGTTTCCCGAAAAATGTCCGGCGTGGGTGCGCGAGGAAGCCGAAGTGCGTGTGCGCACGGGCGGGTTATTTTTATTCTGCGATACGGATGCGGCGTGGACGCCAGATCCGCAGCGCTGTTTTCCCGATGAGGCTGGGCGCGCGATGTGCCGGCGCGTGTGGCGCGAGGCCTTAAGCACACGTGGAATCAGCTGTGTGGAATTGCGAGGGGATTGGGCCGAGCGCGAAGCCGCGGCGATCCGGGCCGTGGCGGAGTTTTTGAAAACGTAGCGATTAATAACTGATCATCTCGCCCGGGAGAATCGGCGTCGTGACGGGCAAGCCGCGAGCGGGGCAAAGTTGTTCGAACGCGTATCCGAGGGCGAGCAAGCGGGCTTCGCTGAAAGCGGGACCGATGAAGGAAAGCGTCACGGGCAACACGGGATCGGCGGTAAAACCCGCGGGGACGATCAGGTCGGGCCAGCCGGTGACGTTGGCGAGGATGGCGACGGTGCCGTTGCCCACAGCCGGAGGGGTGACGTTGGCTTCTTTGATGGGGAGCGGTGGTCGCGGGGAGGTAGGGACGATGAAGGCGTCGAGTTTTTCTTGGGTGAGAAACCAAGTAAGGTTTTCGCGCACGATTTTGCGTCCGTCTTCGAGGGCACTGCGGTAGGGTTGGTCGGTGAGACTGCCGGCTTTCTTTTCGCGGTGGTAGGCCTCGAGACGATTTTTGTTGGGCACCCAACCTTCTTTAGTCGTTTCAGTAATTTTTTCGGAGAGGCTGATAATCTCGTCGTGGGTTTTGGGGAGATCTTTTCGCGGGAGGCTCGCGAGGTAGTCGTTGATTTGGTAGCGGAACTCGGGGTCGCGGATGGCTAAGTAAAGTCCACTATTCACCCCGAGAACGAAGCGCGGGAGTTTGATTTCAACGATAGTAGCACCGGCGCGGCGGAGCAGGGCAAGGGAGGTTTCGATGACGGCATCAACCCCAGCATCGAGTTTCATGTAATCGCGCAGTAAGCCGAGGCGAGCCCCGCGGAGGGCGTCGGGCTTGAGGACAGCGGTGTAGTCGGCCGGAATTTTTCCAGCGTTGGTGGCGGTGGCGGGATCGCGCGGATCGGGGCCGGCCATGACGTTGAGGGCGGCGGCGAGATCGGCTACGTTGCGCGCCATGGGGCCGACGGTGTCGAGTGCGAGCGCGAGGGGAATGATGCCGCCGCGGCCGTTAAGTCCGAGCGTGGGTTTAAGGCCCACGATGCCGTTGGCAGAGGAGGGACCGCGGATGGAGCCACCGGTATCGGTGCCTAGGCCGAAGACGGCGAACCCTGCGGCGATGCCCGCCCCCGTGCCGCCGCTGGAACCAGATGGAGTGCGGTCGAGGACGTGGGGATTAAGAATCTGGCCGCCTAAGGTGCTGATCGCGGCGCCGCTGGCGAACTCACTTAGGTTGGACTTGGCTAAGATCACGCAACCGGCGGCGCGGAGGCGGCGGGTTTGTTCGGCGTCTTGGGGCGGAATGGAATCGCGGAGCGCGTAAAAGCCACCGGTGGTGGGTAGATCAGCGGTGTCGATGTTGTCCTTAAGCAGAATGGGGATGCCGTGAAGCGGGCCGCGGGTTTTGCCGGCTTGGCGCTCGGCGTCGAGGGCGCGGGCTTCATCGAGGGCTTTGGGGTTAAGCGTGATGAGGGTGTGGAGTTTGGGGCCGGCTTGCTCGTAGGCGGCGATGCGAGCGAGGAAGAGCTGGGTAAGTTTCTCGGAAGAGATGGCGCCGGCTTGCATCGCGGCTTGGAGTTGGGCGACGCTCGCATCGGTGAGCGTCACGGTGGTCGCGCGCAGCGTCGGTGCGAGGGCTAGTAATAAACCGAGGCCGAAGGCGCTCAGGCGCGAGGGGAGGCGAAGAGAGATCATGCGGTGGGGTAGTAAAAGCAGGGGACGGGCCGGGGCAGGGCGCGAGGTTGAAGTTGTCGGAAAAAATAACGCTGGGGGCGCGCGCCAAATAAGTCGGATTGCTTCGGTGGGCTTGGTCGGTTTCGGTGGAGTCATGAACCGACGTGAATTTGTGCAAGGCTCCGCGGTGTTGGCGACAGCGATGGCGCTGCAGAATAAAGCCCAAGCGGCGAGTGCGCCGCAGCGCGCGTTTAAAATCGCGCTCACGCCGGGCAGTATCGGCGTCATCGTCGCGAGTCAGCGCGAACTCAACGCACTCGCACACCGCCACGGCTTCGAGGCCGTGGAACCCATGCCCGCGGAAATCGCCGGAATGGCGCCTGCGCAACTTTCGGAGCTCGGCGCCGATCTCGGGGCGAAGCATCTAGTGTGGGCTGCGGCGGGTTTGCCCGTGGATTTCCGTAAAGATGACGCGACCTTTCGCGCCGGGATTAATGACCTGCCTAAAATTGCCGCCGGCCTGCAACGCGCGGGCGTGCGCCGCGTCGGCACCTGGTTGATGCCGTGCAGTGACGAGCTCATTTATCGCGCAAATTTCAAGCAACACGTCGCGCGCTTGGGTGAAATTGCCCGAATTTTAAAAGATCACGATCTGCGCTTCGGTCTCGAGTATGTCGGCACTCAACGGGTGCTGGTGGGGCGCAAATACCCCTTTGTACACACCCTGGCTGAGACGCGGGAGCTGATTGCCGAGGTTGGCTACGATAATGTCGGGCTGGTCCTCGACAGTTGGCATTGGTGGCAGGCCGGCGATACGGTGGCCGAGCTGAAGGCGTTAAAAAATAAAGAAATCGTAAGCGTCGATCTCAACGATGCGCCCAGGGATATACCCAAAGGACAACAGAAGGACGGCGAGCGCGAGTTGCCAGTGGCGAGCGGCGTGATCGATACCGCTGCCTTCCTTGGGGCGCTCGTGGCGGTGGGTTACGATGGACCAATGCGCGCTGAACCGTTTAATAAAATCGTCAACGCTCTGGACAATGAGCCGGCCTGCGCGGTTACCGTTGCAGCGATGCGTCAAGCCGTTAGCTTAATCTGCGGCTGAGGCACGCGGGGCGCTGCGAATTACCGACTCAAGCGGGTGGTGACGGTACGGATCGCGCGGGCTACTTTGGCGAGATAGGTGTCGCTCATGGCTTCGTTGAGCGGGAGGACGACGCCGTCGTTGAGAATTGCTTCGGCATTTGGGCACTGGACCTGGCGGTAGTCCATCGTGGTGAGGCCGGCGTCGCGCACGGGCCAGGCGCCGCCGAAGAAGTTGTGATTTTGAAATACGCGGTAACGGTAAACCGGCGTGGGGATGTAGCCGGCGTTGGCCATGGCGCCCTCGGCGCGCAGCGCGTCGACCCAAGCGGCGCGAGTGCAACCGAGTCGGTCAAGGTCGAGCCGCAGAAAATAAAACCAGTAGCTATGAGTATTGCCGGGGGCTACGTGGGGCGGCAGGACGCTAGGATGATCGGCTAGTAGCGAGGTGAGAAAAGTTCCCGCGTGATGACGGCGGGCGGCGATGTCGGCTAGGCGAGTGAGTTGCGCGGCAGCGACGGCGGCTTGGGGCTCGCTCATGCGGTAGTTGGGCGCGAGTTCGGCGGGGTCGCGGTAGCCGGGCGTGGTGCGGTCGTACTGTTTGTCGCCCCACGGCGCGAGGGTGGGCCCGAGGTCAGGGCGAGCCGTGGCGACTATGCCGCCGTCGCCACAACTAAGGTGCTTATAGTCGTTGAAAGAATAGCAGGCGACATCGGCCTCGAGGCCGACGGGGCGGCCTTGGTGGAGGGCACCCCAAGCTTGGGCGCAATCCTCGATGAGGGCGACGCCGTGCTCGCGGGCGAGGGCAGAGAGCGCCGTGGTGTCGGCCGGATTACCGGCAAGGTGCACGACCATGATCGCGCGGGTGCGAGCGGTAATCGCTCGGCGGACGGCGGCGGTGTCTAGGTTGTAGGTGGCTGGATCGACGTCGGCAAAGACCGGCACGCCCTGTTGATAAAGAATGCCAATGACTGAGCCCATGTCGGTGATAGGCGGAACGATTACTTCATCACCGGGGCGCAGACGCAGGGCGGCAATGGCGACGTGCAGGGCGGCGGAGCCTGAGGACGTGGCGAAGAGATGCGGAAACGGGTAATGGCGCCGAAATTCAGCGGCGAGCGCAGCGGTTTGCGGGCCCTGCCAATAAAACAAGGAATCTTGATCGACCATCGCGGTGAGGCGGGCGAGCTCGGGCGCGCCCCAACGGCGCGGGCGGGGAAGCGGTTCGTCGACGATGGGCATCGTGAAAGTGTCTGCGCAGGGAATGAAAAAGTAAACGAGTTGGCGCAGATCTTAGAGGCCGAAGAGCCGAGCCGCGTTGGCGGAGCCGATGAGGGCGAGCGTTTTGGCTGGGAGGCGAGCGAGGCGGAGTTTATCGACTTGCGCGCGGGTGTCGAAGAGCGGGGTGTTGGTGCCAAGCAGGAGGCGGCGCGCGGGTATTTTTTGTGTGAGCAAGGCGAGCGTGTTTAACCACTCAGCGAAGGCGATATCGGCGGAGAAATTTTCATGCGTGGCGGCGAGTGTTTCGATCTCAGGCTTGTAGAGGCCCGAACACACAAAATGCGTGGCAGGGAAACGCGCGAGGAAAGCTGCGAGCTGTGCGACGGGCAGGCCCTTAACGGCGAGCGCGTGATAACGGTGGCGCTCGTCTTCGAGACGAGTGGCGACGATGAGGCGCAGGCCGGCGGCGTTGACGGCGGCGACGAACGGCGCGAGGGCCGGCAGACGCAGCGAATAGTTGTGGTAGGCGGGGATGATTTTTACCGCGCGGATCGGAGCTGCGGCGATACAGGCAGCCAGGTGCTCACGCCAAGTGGCGAGAGCGGGGTTGATCACGGGGACCGGCAGTAACGTCGGCGTGCGTCGGACCGCGGCAAACAAAGCGCGGTTGGCCGGCATGGGCTCTGGTAAGAAAATCGCACCGAGATGCGAAACCAGGGCGCGGTTAACCCCGTGGCTTTTGAGGTACGCAACCAGTTGGGGCGCGGTACGCTCGGGTAGCGGTGCGAACGGCCAGGGACCTAGGGCGACATTGGCGTCTATGAGCATCTTAAAGTCGGAAAAGTTTTGCGGCGTTGTCGTGGAGAATCAGGTGACGCTGCGCGGCGGTGAGGTGGGCGCCTAGGACACGACCGACGGTGACGCTGGTTTCGCGAATCGGTAAATCGGAGCCGTAAAGGATCCGCTCGGCGCCGAGCTCTTGGACGGCGAAATCTAGAATCTCAGCTTCGGGAAAAGCTCCCGAGGTATCGACAAAAAGATTGGGCAGACCCTTGGCTTCAAGTACGCCACGGTAGCCGCAGCCCGTCAGGTGCGCCATGATCACGGAGACATCGGGATGACGCCGCGCAAGCCATGCTGTATCCGCTGGGTCGCTGTGAAAACGACGTTGGTGGATGTTGGTCTGGCTCCAGGTATGTTGAAGCACGATCAGATTCCAACGGCGAGCGGCCGCCATGACCGCGCCCATGCAGGCATCGCGAGCGTTGTTGGAGATCTCCAGTTTGATACCTCGAAAACCATGCTGCGTGACACAACGCTCCACCTCGCGCTCAACCGCTCGCGCACCTAAGGTCGGATTGAGACAACAGAACCCGATGAAATAATCTGGGTGCCAGCGCTTAAGCTGGGCGGTTTCATCATTGATGCGCCGACATTGAGCAGCACTGGGCAGGCGGCCGTGGACGAGAACATCGCCGAGAGCGACCATCTTGACGATGCCATGGGCGCGGCCGTGTGCGACCAGCCGGCGAGCGGCGGCAGGGGTAGCTCCGTCGTGCATGAAGACGGGGTGCGTGTGGGCGTCGATGATGCGCATGAAATTTCGCTACGATTGCGCTTGGCTTTTCCGAGGGGGCGCGACGGAAAACAGGTGCGCAATTACGGCTTTCGTCCATTCTTAATCTTCCGAAATTTCATGTCCACCCCTCCTTTAAACGACGAACAGATCGAAGCGCTCCTCTCAGAACCGACCCCTGGAGCCATTGCAACGGTGCGGGCCCTCGAGGGAGATTTCATGGTTTTGGGCGTGGGCGGGAAGATGGGGACGACAACCGCGTTGATGTTGCGCCGGGCGCTGGATGCCGCCGGCAAGCGAGACAATAAAGTTTACGGCGTGTCGCGGTTTAGTCGCCCCGAGGCGGCGGAGACCTTAAGGCGCGGCGGCGTGGAACCTATTTCTTGCGATCTGGCTGATGCGGCGCAAGTTGCCCGACTCCCTCGCGTGGCCAATGTCGAATACCTCGCAGGACAAAAATTTGGTACGGACAGCGCCCCTGGTGAAACATGGATCCAAAACACGATTGTGCCCTCACTCGTCGCTGAGCATTTTAAGGCTTCGCGCATCGTGGTGTTTTCCACGGGCTGTGTGTATCCGTTCGTATCAGTCGATGGACCCGGCGCCAACGAGACTACCCCAGTGGCTTTTCTCGGCGAATACGCGAGCACCTGTGTCGGCCGCGAACGTGTCTTTGGGCATTTTGCCCAAAAACACGGGACACGGCAGTTAATGTACCGATTGAACTACGCGGTGGAATTGCGCTACGGCGTACTCGTGGATGTGGGCACAGCCGTACTGCGCGGTACCCCAGTGGATATAACGATGGGCGCTTTTAATCTCATCTGGCAGGGTGACGCCTGCGCTCGGGCGATCCAATGTCTCGAGCACACAACGAACCCGCCAAAGATTTTGAACATTACCGGAGCAGAAAAAATTTCGATCCGCTTGGTAGCCGAAAAATTTGGCGCGATTTTCGGGAAGGCTCCGGTGTTGAAAGGTACAACAGCTAAAGAGGCGTGGCTAGCCGATGCGAGCGAATCGATCCGGCTCTTCGGTCCTCCGACGAAGACCTTGGACGAGCTAATCGCGCTCGTGGCGCAGCACGTGAGTGCGGGCGGACGCTTGTTGGGTAAGCCCACGCATTTCGAAGCGCGCGACGGAAAATTTTAAAAACCAGCAGCTATGACGATCTCCGATATCCGCACTCACCTTCTAGACGGTCACGCGATCCCAGCGCAACCGTTGGCGCTCGATACTCAGCGTAAATTTTCGGAGCGTCACCAGCGGGCGATCACGCGTTACTATATGGCCTCGGGCGTCGGCGGTCTCGCGGTAGGCGTGCATTCGACTCAGTTCGAGATTCGCGAGCCGCAGCACGGTTTGTTCAAACCCGTGCTCGAATTAGCCGCGCGCACAATCGACGAAGAACTAAGGAAAACGCCTCGCCCATTTATCAAAATTGCTGGCGTATGCGGTCGCAGCGAACAGGCGCTACGCGAGGCCGAGATTGCGCAAGGCTACGGCTATCACGCGGGGCTCTTGAGTTTGTCGGCGTACAAAAATGACACCGAAGACGAAATGATCGCACATTGTCGGCGCGTGGCGGAAGTGTTCCCAGTCGTTGGATTTTATCTGCAACCCGCAGCGGGCGGACGCTTGCTCAATTATACGTTTTGGCGGCGCTTCGCGGAGATTCCCAACGTGGTCGCGATAAAAATCGCGCCGTTTAATCGTTATCAAACAATCGATGTGGTTCGCGCCGTCGTCGAGGCAGGGCGCAATGACATCGCGATTTATACCGGTAACGACGACAGTATCGTAGTCGATCTATTGACCCCGTTTACCTTCGAGTTCGGCGGGAAAAAAATGACGCGTCACATCGCGGGTGGACTACTCGGGCATTGGGGCGTATGGACCAGCCAGGCCGTAGCGTTACTTAACGATCTCAAACACGTACGGCGCAATTCCGCGCTCGACCCGAATTGGCTGGATAAGGCGATCGCAGTGACCGACATGAATGCGGCGCTGTTTGATTCGGCTAATAAATTTGCGGGCTGTATTCCTGGTATTTTGGAAGTGCTGCGTCGCCAGGGGCTCGTGCCAACGAATTTGTGTTTAAATCCTCACGAAGTGTTGTCGCCGGGCCAATCCGAGGAGTTAACACGCGTGGCCGCGGCGTATCCGGAACTGACTGACGATGCCTTCGTGGCCCAGCACCTCTCGCGTTGGTTAAGCTGAGGTTTGGCGCTAGGCTAGCGGCACAAAAAAACCGGCGCCGTGAATGGGCGCCGGTTCAAGGTGGAATACGTGGCGGATTATTTCTTGGGCGCTTGAGCTTGGATCTCGGTGAGTCGCTTTTCAATCTCGGCCATCTTCTTCATCAGGTCTTGCTCGACCTTTTTGCGGTCGCTGCTGGAAACTATGCTCAGGCTGGCGGCGTCTTTGACGACGTTGGCGGGCAACGAGAGTAGGCGAGTGATGAGGCCTTGGTCCTTAAAGGAGCTGAGGTATAACGCGGTGATCTCGTGGGAGAGCTTCATCGCTTCCTGGGCGGCGGCTTGGGTCTCCTGGAGGTTGTTATTGAGCTGTTGATTCTTCGCGAGCTCGGAGGTGAGGACGTTACTAACTTGGTTGGAGATGCGCTGGCTGTAAGCGGTGATGGACTCGCGGGTGAGGTTTTGGTCCTTGGACATCTCAGCGAGGATCGGGGAAATTTTCTCCGTCATGCGGGTGGAAACTTTGTCGACCTGCTCGTTCTGCATTTTCTCAGCTTCCTCGGGGGACTTGGGGAGCGGGTTGTAAGGCTGGACCTTTTTGGCGATGGCTTCGGCGAGGGCGTCCATGCGCTCTACGTTGAGCTTCTGGACTTCTTCGTCGGTGCGGAACAGATCTGACTCGCGCTTGGCGATCGCGTCTTTGAGCAGTTTGTTGGTCGCGTCGAGGGAGCGGCGATTTTCATCGGACGAGGCTTTGAGGGCGTCGTTCTGCGCGCGGAGCGGGGCGAGCTTGAGCTCTTGTTGAGCTTGGAGCTCGGTGACGGTTTTTTGATTTAGCCAGAACGCGGCGCCAACGACGACGACGACGATGACGAGAATAACGAGAAGCTGCTCTTGGAGTTTTTGCCACATATAGAATAAGGGGTGGTAGATGCGATTAGAAGGTTAGTAACGAAAAGAGTCGGAACGCAACGTTGGCGTGGCGCTTGGTTTTGCGGTTGTTTTTGGTGCGAGGAGACGCACGGTGGCGCCATGAGTTTGAACCGGTTTGAGCAGAGAATCTTCGATTATTGGCAAGGTCATCGTGACGAGAGACAGTTCTGGCAGGAAAAAGTTCGAGGAATCGTGAAAGCGGAGAATGACGACCACGCGGCGGCGGCGCGATTGGACGGAGAGTTTTGGCGTTACTACGTGGAGCGCAGCGGGGTCGTGCCGGTGTTTAAAGACGCGGCGTGCCACGAAGGCATGAAGCGCACCAGTATGAAAAATCTCGCGGAACTGGTGATCCGACTGTGGGTCGAGCCTCGCCCGAAAAAGAAAAAACCTGCCCCCGAAGGCGAGTTGAACCTCGGGCTCTAAACCAATCTTGGTGCGCTTCGGCGCTTATGCGCCTGCCAAGGTGTTCTGCGTGTTCAGATGGTCTAGGCCGGTGTATTTCTGCGACTGTTCGTCGGCGTGATAACTGGAGCGGACCATCGCGCCGCTTTCTACGACGCCGATGCCCAAGGCGAGGCCGAATTGTTTCCAGTGGGCGAACTCGTCGGGGTGGGCCCAGCGCTCGACTTTGAGGTGTTGCGGCGTGGGTTGAAGGTATTGGCCGATTGTGAGGATGTCGGTCTTGTCGACGGCGATGTCTTGAAGCGTGCGCTCGATCTCGGCCTGCGTTTCGCCGAGGCCGAGCATGATGCCGGTCTTGGTGGTGAAGCCGCGGGATTTGGCGTGTTGGAGGACGGAGCGCGAGCGCTCGTAGCGGGCTTGGACGCGGACGGGTTTCTGGAGGCGCTCGACGGTTTCCAGGTTGTGGTTAAAAATGTCAGGCTTGGCGTCGAGGACGGTGTCGAGGTCGTGGAGTTTACCCTTCCAATCGGGCGTGAGGACTTCGATGGCGGTCTGGGGGTTGCGGTGGCGGACGGCGCGAATGGTGGCGGCCCAGACGGCGGCGCCGCCGTCGGCGAGTTCGTCTCGGGCTACGGAAGTGATCACGCAATGGCGCAGGCCCATTTTAGCGACCGCATCGGCGACTCGGGCGGGTTCGCCGAGGTCGAGTTCCGTGGGGCGACCGGTCTGGATGGCGCAGAAATTACAGGAGCGCGTGCAGATATTGCCTAGGATCATCACGGTTGCGGTGCCGCGGGACCAGCATTCCCCGAGGTTGGGACATTGCGCGCTCTGGCAGACGGTGTGGAGTTTGTGTTCATCCACGAGAGAGCGGACAGCTTGGTAGCCGGGGCCGCTGGGGAGTTTGGCGCGGAGCCAGGAAGGTTTACGCGTGGTGTCCATGAATGAAGGTTCAGCGTGAAGGGAGAAAGGGGCGGGGGAAAGCGATTTAACGGCGAACGGGCTCTTGGGCCGCTGATTTTAGCAGAAATGAGGGCGACGCGAACGGTGGATTAGGAAGCGTTGCCGGAGGCGAGAAAGGCGGGCCAGAGCGCACGGAATTCGCGGGCGACGACCGCTTTAACTTCGGCAATGTCCAGGGTTTGGCCGAGTTCGGCGTGGAGCGAGGTGACGGTGCCGTCGCTCGCGGCGATGCCACAGGGGACGATAA
>CANHAH010000057.1 GCA_947458705.1 Opitutia bacterium
ATAATATGCAGCTCTCTGGCTTACATCACATCACCGCCATCGCCGGTGATCCGCGCCGCAACGTCGCTTTCTACACCGGCACGCTCGGCCTGCGCCTGATTAAACGCACCGTCAATTTCGACGACCCGTCCACCTATCATCTTTACTACGGCGATAGCGTCGGCACGCCGGGCTCCGTGCTCACGTTTTTTCCGTGGGCCGGCATCCGCCGCGGCCGTCCTGGCACGGGCCAAGCCTACGCCACCGCGTTTTCCGTACCCGCGGGCAGCCTACCGTTTTGGCGCATACGCTTCCTCGCCCACGGAGTCTCATCCGGCGCGATCACGACGCGCTTCGGCGACGAAGTTATGACCTTTACTGATCCTGACGGCCTCGTCCTGGAACTGATCGCCAGCGCCGAGTCCGATTCCCGCGCCGCACACTCGCACCCAGAAATCTCGGCCGCACATGGTATCCGTGGCTTCCATAGCGTCACGCTCGCTGTACCCGAAGCAACGCCCACCGCCGCCCTCCTTACCCAAGCGATGGGTTATCGCACCACGGCCACCGCTGATGATCGCACGCGCTTCAGCGTCGCCGCCGGCGGACCCGGAACGTATATTGATCTTCTTGTAGATCCCAAACTCCCGCGCGGAACCTCCGGCGCGGGCACCGTTCACCATATCGCATTTCGCACACCCGACGACACGACCCAAGCCCAATCACTCGCTTCCTTGCAGGCCCTAAATCTGGGCGTAAGTCCTGTGATGGACAGAAATTATTTTCACTCGATTTACTACCGCGAGCCCGCGGGCATCTTGTTCGAAATCGCGACCGATAACCCCGGCTTCACTATCGACGAACCACTCGCCACTCTAGGCAGCGCACTCAAACTTCCCGCTCAATACGAGAGCCAGCGCGCCGCGATCGAAGCGCACCTACCGCCGCTTTCGTAATCCCGCGTATGCCTCTTTCCTACCACCACATTTTTCAAGCCGGCACGAATCCCGCCACCGCGCCCTTGCTCTTACTTCACGGCACTGGCGGCGATGAAAACGATCTGCTCCCGCTCGCCCGTAAACTCGCTCCTGGCTCCGCAATACTCAGCCCCCGCGGAGACGTCTCCGAACACGGGGCGCGGCGCTTTTTCGCCCGCCTCGGCGAGGGAGTCTTCGATCCCGCCGAAGTCACGCGACGCACACACGCTCTCGCGGATTTCGTACAGGCCGCCGCCGCGCATTACGGTTTCGACGCCAATCGCCTAACCGCGCTTGGCTTCTCCAACGGCGCCAACATCGCCGCCACGCTGCTTCAGCTTCGCCCTGCTACTCTCGGCGCGGCCCTACTACTGCGTTCCATGCTCGTACTCGATACGCCAGCCGCGCCCGACTCACTCACCGGCAAACGCGTGCTGATGCTCAACGGCAGCGCCGATCCCATCGTGCCGCTCGACCATCCACCCCGCCTCGCTGCGCTCCTTCGCGCCGGCGGGGCCGAGGTCACACAAACCTTAGTCCAGGCCAACCACGGACTCGTCGCGACTGATCTTACCGCTGCAAGCGCTTGGCTCGCAAAGTTGTCATTTTAAGCGAGCCGCGGCACCGGCGTGAGGCGCAAGCAACCAGGCCCGCGTCACGTCCGTAAAATCCGTAAACACGCCGTCAATGCCCGCCGTCGTAAACAGCGCCGCATGCAACGCCGCAGCCGAGGGGCAACGCTTCGGCAGTTCATCCACGCGGATCGTATAAGCGTGCACCACGAGACCGGCCGCGTGCGCGTCTTTCACTAAATTAGAAATTTTCGCTTCACCTTTATCCGTCCACGTCGCGATGCGTCCGAGCGAGGGGCCGATACCGTCGGCGACTTTGGCCAACTCGCGCAATCCCGCTGGCGAACACATCGTCGTAAAATCTGTACCATCGGCGCCCTGCGCGCTCGCCTCGATTAGCATCACGAGATGTCCCTGCCAGCCCAGATCGCGACGGATGCGCTTCACTTCGGCTTCTTCAAAACACTGCAAAAAACACGCGTCACTCTTCGTCGCGTAGCCGTAGCGTGCGAGCAGGGGCAGCACGATTTTGCTGATGTCGTGACCTTGCGCGCGATGCCATTGCGGTTGCTTGATCTCGGGATAGATTCCGACCTTGCGGCCCGTGCTGTGGTTAAGCCCTTGGATGAGCTGCAGTTCTTCTTCGAGCGTTGAAACGCGAAACTCCGCCAACCCCGCCGGAAACCGCCCTGCAAACACGGAAACGCCGGTTTTTACATTAAAACGCTCCGTGACGCGCAACTGCTTTAGCTCCGCCAGCGTAAGATCAATCGCATAAAACCGTCCGTCCGCCCGCTTTCGCGCGGGGAAACGCACCGCTACGTCGGTCACGGTATCGAGGTAAATATCATGTAGCACGACGGGCACGTCGTCCTTCGTGAGCACCAGATCTTGCTCGAGAAAATCCGCGCCGAGGGCGTGCGCATACGCTTTCGCGGTGAGCGTGTGCTCCGGCAAATAACCGCTCGCGCCACGATGCGCGATTACCAGTGGCCGCGTTTCTGCCGCCACCGCGACTCCGGTTACCCACAAAAACCAACCAAGAATTTTTTTAAGGTTCATCATGAAAGTGCACTTGGCGCGGATCGACGTCCAAGCGTCAGCGCGCTGAAACCAATCGCGAGGACGCAGCACGCGATCATCGTCAAAAACACGCCATTCCAGCCAAATTTCTCCGCGATCCAACCCACGCCTGCACCTGACGGGGCCGAGCCTAAAAAATAACCAAAAAAGCCCGTAAATCCCGCCGCCGTACCCGCTGCTTTTTTAGGTACGAGATCCAGCGCGTGCAGCCCAATCATCATGATCGGCCCATAAATAAAAAACCCGATTGCGATCAACGATGCTACGTCGATCCAGTAAGGCCCACGGCCGTTGAGACCATAAACTACGAGGCCGGCGAGTGTCAGCGCCATGAACAAAATCGTCGCGGGTGCACGCCGCGCTTTGAACCAGCGATCCGATATCCAACCGCACAAAATCGTGCCAGGAATCCCAGCTAGCTCAAACGCGGTCCAGGCCAGTCCGGATTCTTTGAAATTAAAACCCTTCGCCGTCTGCAAATACGTAGGAATCCAATTCACTACGCCATAGCGCACGAAATAGATAAATGCATTCGCGAGCGCGATGGCCCAGAGAAATTTGTTGTTCAACACGTGGCGGAAAAAGATTTCTTGGAAACTGAGCGTTTGCTCATGCGCCGCAGAGTAATCAGCCGGAAAATCATTTTTAAACGTTTCCACCGGCGGCAGTCCGCAGCTCTGGGGCGTATCGCGCACGAGGAGTAAAATTAACCCCGCCACGGCAGCCGCGATCGCGGCGTTGACGTAAAACGTCGCGTGCCAGTCGCCAAAATACGCCACGCCCCATGCGGCGAATACTGCGATAAGTGCACCCCCGACATTATGCGCGACGTTCCACGTAGCGACGACGCGGCCGCGCTCCGTCGTGCTCCACCAATGCACCATCGTCTTGCCACAAGGCGGCCAGCCCATGCCGTTGCACCAGCCGTTGAGCGTCTGAAGGCCGACGATCAACGCAAGCGAGCCATAGACTCCGGGGATCGTTCCGAAGGCAAACGTGACCGCGCTCGTAAGCAATAAGCCAAGTGCCATGAACCCGCGCGGGTTGCTGCGATCCGACACGGCGCCCATTATAAATTTCGCCACGCCATACGCCGTGAGCAGACCGGTCATCGCCCAACCGAGCTGGACTTTGGAATACTCGGGGTGCGCCTTGAGTATAGCGGGCAGCGCGAGCGCGAAATTATTTCGCACGAGATAAAACGCCGCGTAGCCGACGAAAATCCCCGCAAACACCTGCCAGCGCAATCGGCGGTAAGTCGGGTCAATGCGATCGGTCGACAACGGAGCGAGGGCAGGGGCGGATTTTAGAAAGGAAAACACGGGAAGGGGTCGAGGGGTTGACCACCAGAGAAACGCGCCGCGCGGTCCAAGGCAATCCGCGGCGCCAGCTCAAAGAGCGCCGCGGAAAGTGGGGCGTTAGAATTTACGCGAAACCTCGAAGGTGAATTGCCGGCCCCGCACGTTGGCGGTGCCGGATTGATAACCGTATTGTTCATCCGCCTGACGCGGTTCGCTATCGAGCACGTTGTTGATGCCGGCGCGGACGGAGACGCCTTTGAGCCACGGCTTGGTTCGCCCAGTAAAACGGTAAGAGATCCAAGCGTTGTGATTGTAAGTGGGATCAACGCGGAGGAGGTAGCGGATGATGCCGTTGTCATTGAATACGCGGATGTAGCTGGGCGCGCCGAGGGCGCGGTAAATCGCCTCGGTTGTGGCCGCGGAGGAATCCACAAAGGAGCCGAAATACGTGGAAAACCAGCCGAGGGAAATGGGGCCGCGGCGCCAAGAGATCGAGGCGTTGGCGCGCCATTTCACGCGACCATTGCGATCAAGTTCGTCGAGGAGCGGAGAGTTTGCATCGGCTTGGGAGCGACGCAGAATGTAATGAGTGGCTTCGCCGTTAAACGTGAATTGGCCATAATTGGTCTTGGGCGAACGCCATTGGGCGCCGAACTCGTAGCCTTGGATGTCGCGGCCGCTTAGGTTTAGATAATCGTCGATAACACTGACGAGTTCGCCGACGGCGGCTCGGCGGGCATTGTTGTTAGTCTGCAGCGAGTTGAAGGCGGCAAAGGCCGCCCGATCGGCATCGGTGACGGGCTTACGGATAACCTTGCTCGAGCCTTTGTAGGCAGCGGTGCCAGAGCCGAGGTCGATCTGGTTGATGTTGGTACCCTTGGCGAGTTCAGCCTGCGTCGCGAGCGCGAGCGTAATTTCATCACGGTCAATCGCAGCTTGGCCGCCGACGTTTTCAATCACCTGGTTTTGGTTGAGGTGGAAATAATCAAAGGAGAAGGAAAGCCCTCTGGCTTTGGGCACATCTAGGACGAAACCGGCAACCCAGGTTTTGGCCTCTTCGGGCTGAAGGTTTTGGTTGCCCTGACGGTACACGGTACGTTGCGCAGTGCCATCAGACAGAAGGCCGGTAACATCGAAACGGTAGCCGTCGTCGGCGCCAATCTGGCGGCGCAGCGGCGTCGTGTTGGTCTGCACGAGATTGGGCGCGCGGAAGGATTCGGCGGCGGAGGCGCGTAGCTTAAGAAACGAAAATGGCTTCCACACGAGGCTGGCCTTGGGTTTGGTCGTCTGGCCAAAAATGGAAAAATGTTCAAAGCGGCCAGCGAGCGTGAGCTCGAGGGACTCTAGAAGCGGGCGGCGGTTTTCACGGGTGATAAAGGGCAAGGACGTCTCCAGATAGGCGGCGTAAATAGTCTGCGCAGCGCTAATCGGGACATTGGAGCTGAGTGCAAGGAAGTCATTGTCGCCCTCGCGCAGGTAGGGAAACTGGCTGCCCGAGCCGGGAGGATTGCGGCCAACGAAGCTTGCGCGCTTGTCATCGTACGTCTCGTAGCGCACCTCGGTACCGCTGGCGACTCCGATAGGGCCGCCGCGGAAAATGCGGCCGAAGCGGCCGTTAATTTTGGCGTCCCACATGAAGAGGTTAGTGCGACCAAAGCGGTCTTCATCGCCGTAGATGCCGTCGTAAACGCTGGCGGGGTTTTTATAAGCTTGGTCAACGACGATCTGGTTATTGACGATTTTAAAGGTGACGGGAAACGGGTTGAAGGCGGTCGCGTCGGTGCGGTTGAGCGCGCGCCGCAGGAGGGATTCGCGCACTTGGAAATGTTCGTACTCATGCGTCTGGGCACCGGAGGCCGTGACGGCCGACTCCCACTCCCAATCTTTACCAAGTTTACCACGCAGACCGCCGAGCGCGCGCCAGGAATACGTGTAAACTTCGGTTTCGCGGGGCTTGAGGCCGTCGCTCGAATTTTGTCCAGGCGCGATGCCTGTCCAAAAAGAAACATCGGCCGGCGTGCCAACGAGCCGGGGCGTGCCGTCGCTATTAGGCGCGCCGGTTACGTTGTAGAAACGCACGCCAAAGGGATTCCAAGGATTGGCGGCGGGTAGATAAATGCCTTGGTCGTCGGTGTTTTTAAAATTCACTGGCTCGCGACCTGTACGGCTGTAGGCGCGGTAAAAGAGTAAATCACCAAAGGCGGCGAGGCGGTCGTTGAAGGTGTGATCAAGAAAGGTGGCGAATTGCACCCGGTCGGTCGCGGGCACGAGCATCTTCCACTGGTTCCAATTCGAGTAGGTCGCGTTTTCGGCGTTATCGATATTTTTTGACGGTGCGGTCTGTTTAAAAGAGACGCCGGCGGGGCTAGGCCAAAGGTAAAACATGCCGTCGGTAGCCATCGTGGCAACGCCGGCCGGAGGCGTAGTACTGGTGGTGATACCAGTGTTGGCGGTGGGGCGGGAGCCGACGAAGGTAAGATAATCAGACTGGATGAAGCCGCGTTGCCACTGGCCCCATTGATTGACGCTGTTAGTGTTGGCGAAGTCGTTGTCACGGGCGAAAGCAACACCGGTAGCGGGATCGATGACGGGGATGCCGTTCCAAGGGGCGGGCAGATTGCGACTGACGCGCAAGTCGGCGTTTTTAGCCCAAGCCCGGTCGTGAGCGGCGAGGGCGTCGCGGTGAAAATAATCGAGCGAAACCGAAAGGTGCGTCCGGCCAAAACGCATACCCTCGAAGACCGTGGCATTGAACTCATTGGCGCCGCCGTGCTGCGTCATGGAGCCTTTCAAGGTGAGTCCACGGCCGACGTAGGTGCGGGAAACGAGATTGTTGATCACGCCAGCGGCGGCGTCGGCACCGTAAATAGCGGAAGCTCCGTCGCGGAGAATTTCCACCCGTTCCACCATGGCCCGCGGGATAGTGTTGATATTGACCGCGAGGGAGGGGACCCCGTTTTCCGCCATCGAGATCGGGTGCGGGGCCATGCGGCGGCCATTGAGCAGTGTGAGGGTGCTGCCAGAGCCGATACCGCGCAGATCAATCGACGCGACGTCGCCCCGGGCAAGTTGCGGGCCGTTATTGATTTCTGTGATGGCCGAGGGTTCCGCCATTCCAAGGGTTTCAAAAAGTTCCGCCATGGTGGCCGCGCCGCGCGCGTCGAGATCGGCCGCGCTCAGGATCGTGACCGGGAGTGCCGTTTCGGCGTCGGAGCGACGGATGTTGGAGCCAGTGACGGTGAAGGCCTCCAGTTTCACGGCTTCCTCGTCGGGAGGGTTGGTCGGAGATTTGGGTGCGGGGGCTTGGGCGAAAGCCTCGGCCGCGAACACCAATAAAGCAGGAAAGAGGGCAAATCGGAGATGACTCATGGGTTAAGGGCGCAAGCGATGGGGAGTGAATTCGGTGCCGTCGAGCTCGTCCTTAACAAAATACCGCAACCAGATGCAAATTTAACCCCACTGTCACAAACCATTACCTCGATTGCACCACGCCTGCGTTAATGCGAAAATCTCTCGCTTGCCCGCATCGCCAGCCGCGCTCAGCTTGCAGCTCAAAGTTCATGTCGTTTCCCTCCCTTCCTGCGCTCCTCGGCTCTCGTGAGCTCCGTCCCGCTGACCTCGCCCGCGATTCCGGCACGGCTTTGCTTCGCATCTATGCATGGATGCACGTCGCCCGAACCAGTGATAACCGCATCCTCGATCTTTTCCGACAGGGTCTAATTAAAGGCACGGTCACTGGCGGCCAAGGCAACGAAGGTCTTGTCGTCCCGCTCGCCCTGCTCGCCGATAAGTCCACTGACGTCATCTCGTTTTCACATCGCGGTTACGGCGGCCACCTAGTCTGGAGCGGTCACCTCTGCGATCATCTCAACCAGTATTTCGCCAACGCTGGTAGCCCCACCCTCGCACGAGAGGGCAACATTCACCACGGCGACCCCGCCGCACGGTCGTTACCCATGATCAGCCACCTTGGCGCCATGCTGAGCAACGTCGTCGGCGCGACTGATTCCCAACGTCGTCTCGGCCGACCCGCCGTGGGCTTGGCATTTTTTGGCGACGGCAGCTCCAGCACCGGTGATGTCCACGAGACTCTGAACCTAGCTTCATTACTTTCCCTGCCGATTCTTTTTGTAGTCGAAAACAACCGCTACGCGTACTCCACACCCGTCGCCGAGCAATTCGCTGGCAACGCCGAGCTCTGGCAACGCGCCGCAGGCTATGGCATCGAAGGCTTCGCGCTCGATACCACCCTCGACGTCGCCGCCACCACGCGCACCTTTGCCACAGCCATCGAAAAAGTCCGCACCACCTCACGCCCGCTGCTCATCGAGGCCCACACGCTCCGTCTCCGCGGCCACGCTGCCTACGATACGGGCGACTACCTGAAACCGGGCGAAGCTGAGGGTTTCTTCGCCCGCGATCCACTCCCTAAGCTCCGCGCGCAACTCGTCGCCACGCACGGCTCCGCCCACCTCGAAGCCCTCGACGCCGAGCTCAACGCTTTCATCGAATCGTCCATCAACGTTTCCCTCGCTATCCCGCGCCCTACGGCCGACGCGGCCGCGATGTTGGCGGATGTGTTTGCCCCCGAGAGCCCGCCTCTCCCATGGCAATCTACGCCCGCCAAGCCAGAAAATCTCAACGCCGCCCAAGCCCTCAATCTCGGCCTACGCAAAATTCTCAGCGAGCGCCCGGAGTCGCTCGTTCTCGGCCAAGACATCGGCACCTACGGCGGCGCCTTCAAAGTCACCGAAGGCCTCCTTGCTGATTTTGGCCGCCCCCGCGTCTTCAACACCCCACTCGCCGAAAGCGCCTGCACCGGCTACGCAATCGGTCTGGCGCTCAACGGCCACCGCCCGATCGAGGAATTTCAATTTTCCGACTTCGTCACCGAGGCCGCCACGCAGATCACGCTCAACGCCGCCACCTACCGTTTCCGCTCCGGCGCCGCCGTGCCTATAGTGTTGCGGCTCCCCACTGGCGGCGGACTCACTTTTGGCTCGTTCCACTCGCAGGAACTCGACTCGTTTCTCCTCGCGATGCCCGGCCTCAAAGCGCTTTACCCGAGCACGCCGCAGGACGCGTTCAACGCCCTACTCGCCGCCTATGAGGACAACAACCCGGTGATTCTCTTCGAGCACAAGGCCCTCTACCGCCGCGGCAAAGCCCCCGTCGCCTGGGACGCCAACTACCGTGATGTCTGGTCGCCGAAAAAACTTCACGCCGGCGACTATGCCACGCTTGTCACCTACGGCGACATGGTCCACCTCGCCGAGGAGGCCGTCGCCTACCTCGCCGCCGAATACGAAATTACCCTCGACGTCTTCGACCTCCGCGCTCTCGCCCCACTCCGCCTCGACGCCATCGAAGCCTCCCTTCAACGCACCGGCCGCCTCATCGTCCTGCATGAAGGCCGCCGCACCCACGGCTTCGGCGCCGAACTCGTCGCTCGCCTCACCGAGAAACACTTTTCTTCGATGAAGGCCGCGCCGCTGCGCATCACTTCGCTCGATTTACCCGTGCCCTTCGCTCCCGAGCTCGAACAAGCCTTCCGTCCTTCCAAAGACAAAATCATCGAGCGCATCACAGAGTGGATGGGGTGATTTTTCGCCCAGTAAAAATCTAGGGTTTAACCATGTCCCAATCGAAAGCAGGCCCCCGAAAATCCCCCCGCCCAAGCGCCGCCCGCTGGGCTCGCGTCCGCCTCTTCGCCATGGATGTCGACGGCATTCTCACCGACGGCACGGTTCTCATCTCTTCCGACGGCACCGAGGCTAAGCGTTTCTCCATTCTTGACGGCATGGGCCTTGCCCGCCTCCGCGACGCCGGCCTCCCACTCGCTTGGATTTCAGGCCGAGCGTCTGGCGCCACCACTGCCCGCGCCACCGAGCTAAAAATCCCCCACCTCATCCAAGGTCGCTCCGATAAACTCGCCGCCCTCACTGAGCTCGCCGCCCAACTCAACCTTCCCCTTTCCGCCTGCGCTTACATGGGCGACGATGTAATCGATGTCGCTGCCCTCCGTGCCGCCGGCCTCGGTATCAGCGTACCCGGCGCCATCGCCGAAGCCCGCGCCGCGGCCGACTACATCACCCAACGCGAAGCCGGTTTCGGCGCAGTCCGCGAAATCTGCGACCTGCTACTCGCCACTGGTGGGAACAAAACTCCCCGCTAGCGCTCCACTTTTACTCCCCTTTCACTGTGCCTCGGCTCGCCTCATTTTTTTGGATTTTTTTTCTCCTTACGAGCCTCACGCGCGCGGCCGAGTCCGCGCGAAGCGTCCAACCCGTCGTAGCCAAAAATTGGAGCCTTCCCCTCTTCACGAAAGAAGGGCACCGGAGCATGACGCTTCGAGGCACCGAGGCGCGCACCTTCAGCGCGGAACGCATCGATATCATCGATCTAAACATCACCACCTTCAACGGCGACGCCACCGCCAAAGTCGACTCGATCCTGCTCTGCCGCGAACTCGCCAGCTTCTTCCCCAATGAAAAAATCGTCCGCGGCGAATCCACCGTCCGGCTCATGCGCGACGACCTTGAAATCACCGGCGAACAATGGACCTACGACCATGCCGCCAAAAAAGTTTCCCTCGCCCACCACGCCCGCATAACCTTCAAGGCGCAGTTGCCCGACATCCTTAAATGACGCTTCGCCCACTTTTTTACCTCCTCGCCGCGCTCTGCTGCACGTCCGCCGGCCTTCGTGCGCAAACCGCCGCGCCCGAGCCCACCAAAGAAACCGTCATCGAATGCGCCGGCCTCGCTGAGACCACCAGCACCGAAAACGAGACTATCGCCACCTTCCGCGACCGCGTCGTCGTTACCGCCAGCAACCTCAAACTCACCTGCGATTACCTCAAGGTTGTCACCTCCCGTAAAGGCGACCCGAAGGCCATCATCGGCAAACAAAGTTATTTCAAATCGCTCATCGCCACGGGGCACGTCCGCCTCGTACAGAGCGACCGCATCGCCACCTGCGGCCGGGCCGAAATTTTCCCCGACGAAGACCGCGTCGTGCTTAGCCGCGAGTCGAAGACCGAATCTTTTCCCTCCGTCACCTTCGATAAAACCGTCATGACCGGCCCGCGCATGATTCTCTACCGCGGCCAACGCCGCGCCGTGGTCGAACCCGAGGACGGCGTCGGCGTGCGCCTCACCGGACCCACGATCAAAGACCTCGGTTTCGAAAAACTAAAACCAGCCCCCAGTGCCACCCCTGCGCCCAAATCCACCCCATGAGCGCCCCTGCCTCCACGAATCCACGCTCCGAGATCGTCACCCAGGGTCTGGTTAAAACGTTCGGCACCCGCACCGTTGTCGACGGTGTCAGTCTCCGCGTAAGCGCCGGCGAGATCGTTGGGTTGCTCGGCCGCAACGGCGCGGGTAAGACCACCGCCTTTTACATGGTCGTCGGTCTGGTTCCCGCCACCGCTGGCACCGTTTCTCTCGACGGACACGACCTGACGCGCCTGCCCATGCACGAGCGCGCTCGCCACGGGATCGGGTACCTGCCGCAGGAAGCCTCCGTCTTTCGTAAGCTCACCGTCGAGGAAAACATCCTCGCTATCGTAGAGGTAATCAACGTCCCCCGCGCCGAGCGCGCGTCCCGCGTCGCGCATCATCTCGCCGAGCTTTCGCTCACGCACCTCGCCAAACAAAAAGCCTTCACGCTGTCTGGCGGCGAACGTCGCCGCCTCGAGATCGCCCGCGCCCTCGTCACCCGACCCAAGTTTCTGCTCATGGACGAACCTTTCGCCGCGATCGATCCCATTTCCGTCGCCGAAGTGCAGAAAATTATCCTCGATCTGAAAACTCGCGGCATCGGCGTCATCATCACCGATCACAATGTCCGCGAGACTCTTCGCATCGTCGACCGCGCCTACCTGCTCGAAAAAGGCAAAGTCCACTTCGAAGGCACCGGCGAAGAACTCATCAAAGACGATCAAGCGCGTAAATTTTACCTCGGCGAAGATTTCAACATGTGACGCCAGCACCGCTCCTGGAAAGTCGCCGACTATCATCACCCCCGTTTAAGCGGCCTCTCACCATCAAGCGGACAACCCACTCCCCATGCAAAAAGCCATCCAAGGCATCACCGTCGCGCATTTTTTCGAAACCTACCGCGAGAAACTCAAGATGGAGCTCGTCACCGGTGAAGCCGGCCTACACCGGCTCATTCGAGAGGGCAGCATCAACCGCCCCGCCCTCGCCCTCACCGGCTTCTTCAAATATTTCGCGCACCGCCGCGTCCAAGTTCTCGGCGCCGCCGAGATGAACTACCTAAAGACCCGCTCTCAAAAAAACCAGGCCGAGACCTTTCGAAAAATGATCAAGGCCGGCGCCCCCTGCCTGATCCTCACGCGCAATTTTAACCCTACCGAGGCGATGCTCCTCGTCGCCCAAGAGTTGGATTTCCCTCTCATCCGCACGACGATGATCACGATGAACTACATCAATCTAGCGACGCTCTGCATCGACAATGAATTCGCTCCTTCCTCCACCGAACACGCCACCACCCTCGATATCAAAGGCGTAGGCGTGATGCTTCGCGGGGACTCTGGCGTCGGCAAAAGCGAATGCGCTCTGGCCCTCATCGAGCGCGGCCACTCGCTCGTCGCCGACGATCTCACGCTGATCAAACTTCTCGACGAACGCGAACTCATGGCCTCCAGCCGCCTGCTTAACCGCGGCTACATGGAATGCCGCGGTATCGGTATCATCAATATCGCCGAGATGTTCGGCATTAAATCGATCCGCCTCGAGAAACGCATCGACCTAGTTGTCTCCCTGCGCGAATGGACCCCCGAAGTCATCGAAGAACGCACGGGCCTTGAGGAAAATTACTATGAAATTCTTGGCATGCGCGTGCCTCACGTAGAACTCTACGTGCGACCCGGCCGCGACATTGCCCGTCTGGTCGAAGTCGCTGCCCTCACCCAAGCCCTTAAAAAAATGGGCCACGACCCCGCCCGTGATTTTAACGACCGTCTCATCGCCTACATGTCGAAACAGACCGCCGCCCCCGTCACTAAAATCAAACCCACCGAACGCGAAGAACGCGCGCCCGGTTCCTAAGCTGGGAAATACGGCGAAGCCTGTGGGAGCGAACTTGCTCGCGACTCCGCGTCGAAGGCCGCGAGCAAGCCCGCTCCCACTCCTCTAGAATTGGGATCTTGTCTGGATCTTTCATCTCCGCGCCCGCCTCACTCCTCGCTCTTACGTCCCGCGAGGTCGCCTTTGAGCTGCGCACGCAAAACGACCGAGAGCGCCGTCGAAGCCTCCGCTTCGTCGTAGCACACGACATCGGCGCCACACTGTTCGAGTGTTCCGCCGTCGGCCTGATACCGCGCCCGCGCAAGGATTTTTAGACTAGGATTCAGCTCGCGCGCCGCCGTGATGACCGCGACCCCCACCGCGAGATCCGGCACCGTCATGATAAAGTGCGCCGCCTTCGCCACGCCGGCCTCTTTCAACAGCTCCGCCCGCGTCGCATCGCCATAAAGCGCGTGTTTCCCCTCGGCCTGCAACGCCAACACCGTGTCCACATTGAAGTCCACGACCATCGTCTCGATCCCGAATTCCGCCGCCCGGGCCGCGACCATGCGACCCACCGGACCATAGCCAACGACGACCACGCGGCCTAGCCCCGTCGGCACCGCGCGCGCCTGTTCCGCCCGGTTCGCTGCCTGCCCCACCCCGTCCACGCGCCGCGTGAGTAACGCCAGCAAACGCGGCCGCTTGTCCAGCCACGGCTCCAGCGCCAGCACGCGGTTGAACACCCACGGATTCACGCTGATCGAGATGATCGCCACCGCCACGAGTGCGTGGTGGCCCGCCCCCGGCAACAGGTTTAGACCCTTGGCCGCCTCCGCCACGATAAAGGAAAACTCACCGATCTGCGCCAACCCCGCCGCCACCGTCAGCCCCGTGCGCAGCGAATGCCCGCCCACCAGCACGATCCCCAACGCCGCCAGCGGCTTTGCGATCAGCACCACCGCTAGTAACCCCAGCACCAGCCCGGGCTGGCGCACGATCTCCCGCACGTCGAACATCATGCCCACCGACACGAAAAACAGCACCGCGAACGCATCACGCATCGGCAAAGCATCCGCCGCTGCCTGATGGCTCACCTTTGATTGTCCAACCACCATGCCCGCCAGAAATGCCCCGAGCGCCATCGACGCGCCAAACGCCAGATAGCCCACCGTCGCCACCGCCATCGCGATCACCAGCACCGTGAGCGTAAATAACTCTCGCGAGCGCAGTCGCGCCACGCGCAGCAGCAGCCACGGCACAAATTTCGCGCCCGCCACCGCCATTACCACGCCCAGCAGCGCCAGCTTGAACACCGCCAGACCCGCCGTGGCCCAGATACTTCCCCCGCTCGCTCCTGCCCCCGGTGCCAGCGCCGGCAGCAGCACGAGCACCAGCACCGTGATGATGTCCTCCACGATGAGCCAGCCCACCGCCACGCGCCCCTCGGCCGTCTCGACCAGCCCCTGATCCATCAACACGCGCAGCAGCACCACGGTGCTCGCCACCGCCGCCGCGATGCCCAACACCAACCCGCCCGTCACCGACCAGCCCACGGCCAACGCAAGCGCCAGCCCGCATAAGGTCGCCACCGCGCTCTGCCCCAGCGCCCCCGGGATCGCGATCGACTTCACCGCCTTCAGATCGTCGAGGTGGAAATGCAGCCCCACGCCAAACATCAGCAAAATCACGCCGATCTCAGCCAACTGCTTCGCCAACCCCAAATCCCCCACAAAACCCGGCGTGTAAGGACCCACGATCATGCCCGCGAGCAGGTAGCCCACGATCGGCGACAGTCCGCACCGCTTCGCCACCAATCCACAGACCAACGCCGCCGTGAGTCCAAACGCGATCGTGGTGATGAGATTGATGTCGTGCATGGCGAAATTTTGCGAACGTCCGCGCCCTCCCGCAAGCCGCGCCCGTCGTTCTCGCAAAAAAAATTCGCCCCCGCCTTGCGCCTTGCCACCGCCCACACTGCGCCGCTCCCTTTCCCGCATGTCCTCTCCCGCTCCGCGTCTCGACGGCCGCAAGCCCGACCAACTCCGCCCGATCACCTTTGAGGCCGGCATCGCTCCGCACGCGACCGGCTCAGTCCTCGTCTGCTTTGGCGCCACGCGCGTCATCTGCGCGGCCACCATCGAGCCTGGCGTGCCCACCTGGATGAAACAGCAAAAAGTCCCCGGCGGCTGGCTCACCGCCGAGTACTCGATGCTCCCGTATTCCACGCTCGAGCGGAAATCACGCGACATCTCCCGCGGCAAAATCGATGGACGCACCGTCGAGATCCAACGCCTCATCGGCCGCTCGCTTCGCGCTATCATCGATCTTAATAAGCTCGGCCAAAACACGCTCTGGCTCGATTGCGACGTACTCCAAGCCGACGGCGGCACCCGCACCGCCGCAATCACCGGCGCTTACCTCGCTGCCCGCCTCGCTGTCCAAAAACTCCTCGATGCGAAAAAAATCGCCGAGAATCCACTCCTCGATTCCGTCGCCGCCATCAGCACTGGTATTTTTAACGGCCAAGCACTCCTCGATCTCAACTACATCGAAGACAAAGACGCCGAGGTCGACGCCAACATCGTCATGACCGGCCGAGGCCAATTCGTGGAAGTCCAAAGTAGCGGCGAAGAGACCACCTTCTCCGGTGAACAACTCCAGGCCTTGCTCGCCCTCGCGCAAACCGGCCTCAAAGAACTTTCCGCTCTGCAAACGGCATTTCTGACGCAACAGCTGCTGAAGTTTTAAGCCGCGCCAGCCCAACAACGGCGCCCGCCGCGAGCTCGACCCGCCTAAACGCTGCCTGCGTTCGGCGGGTTTATTTTTTTACACTAGGTTTGGCCTCGGACTTGGCCTCGGCTTTAACCGCGCCAAAGGCCCCTTCTTCCGAGGCCCGCACAAAACCTTCAGTCACGCTTTTTAATTCCTCCCAGCGCGCGCGGATTTTTTTGGCCTCTTCTTTGGTGATCACGCTGTCCGCCGAAGAAATCGCGATCGTCGCCAGCATATCGGCAAATTCCTGCACAATCCCGTTGGTCATCGGAATCAAGGGCTGATTGGGCGCCAGTTGCGCAGGATTGCGGATGAAAAAACCATCCGACTGTTCCGCAACCCATTGCGCGATGCGTTCATCGCGCGTACTGCGGATTAACTGCCCGACACGATCCAATGGATTATTAGCCCCACTGCCGGCGTCCACTTCGGGCAGCTCCGCCCATTTATAAATCAGCGAAAGCGAGAGTTGGAGATCGGCGGCGACCTGCTTTGCGCTGGTTTTTTTGAGAACTTCCCGGATGACTTCGTGCGATTCCATGGCGTGAAGAAGGCTGCCGAGGCATTAGCTAAACGCAATCCTGCGCGTGTGGCGCCTTACAAGACGTGCTGACTGCGCCCCGTCCCGTTTTTGTGCGTGCCACGCCCCGCTTTATTCTGCCAGACCTACCGACCAACTTTCCCCGCATGAACATCCACGAGTATCAGGCCAAAGCCCTCTTTGAGAAATTCGGCGTCGCTGTGCCCAAAGGCACCACCGCCACCAACCCAGAAGCCTTCGTCACCGCCCTCGCTGCCCTCCCCGAGGGCCCGACCATGGTGAAATCCCAGATTCATGCCGGCGGTCGAGGCAAAGGCACCTTCACCAACGGCTTCAAAGGCGGCGTCAAATTCTGCAAAACCAAAGCCGATGCCCTGGTCATGGCCGGCAACATGCTCGGCCAGACCCTCGTCACCGCCCAGACCGGCCCCGCCGGTCGGAAGGTCCAGACGATCTACTTCACCGTCGCCAGCGACATTAAGAAAGAGTACTACCTAGCCATCCTCCTCGACCGCGCCACCTCGCGCCCCGTAATCGTCGCCTCCACCGAAGGCGGCATGGACATCGAGACCGTCGCCCACGATACCCCAGAGAAACTTTTTAAAGTCCTCATCGACCCAGCCTACGGTATCGCTGATTTCCAAATTCGCGACCTCATCACCAAACTGGGCCTCGCCGGCGCCGAAGCCAAAAACGCCGCCAAACTTATCCGTAACCTCTACACGATGTTCTGGGAGACCGACGCCGCCATGGTCGAGGTCAACCCCCTCATCACCACCCCCACCGGCGAGGTCCTCGCCCTTGACGCCAAAGTCTCCTTCGACTCCAACGCGCTTTACCGCCACCCTGAGATTGTCGCCCTCCGCGATCTCAACGAGGAAGACCCCAAGGAAATCGAAGCCTCGAAATACTCCCTTAGCTACATCGCCCTCGACGGCAACATCGCCTGCTTGGTCAACGGGGCCGGCCTCGCCATGAGCACGATGGATATCATCCAGCACTTTGGCGGCACCCCCGCCAACTTCCTCGACGTCGGCGGCGGCGCCTCCAAAGACCAAGTCATCGCTGCGTTCAAGATCATCCTCGGCGATCCCAACGTTAAAGGCATCCTTGTTAACATCTTCGGTGGCATTATGGACTGTAATGTAATCGCCACCGGTATCGTCGAAGCCGTCAAGGAAGTCGGCCTCAAGCTTCCCCTCGTCGTTCGCCTCGAAGGCAACAACGTCGTCGCTGGCAAAGCCACCCTCGCTGCCTCCGGCCTCGCCCTCGTCTCCGGCGACACCATGGCCGACGCCGCTCAGAAAATCGTCAAACTCGTCGCTTAAACCTTCCGCGCCCCCACTCCCATGGCCATTCTCATCACTCCCCAAACGAAGATCATCGTCCAAGGTATCACCGGCGACTTCGGCGGTCGTCACGCCAAGCTCTCCCTTGACTACGGTACGCAAGTCGTCGCCGGCGTCACCCCCGGCAAAGGCGGCCAATTTTTTGAATACGGCGCCCACAAAGTGCCCATCTACAACTCCGTCGCCGACGCCGCCAAAGCCACCGGCGCCACCGTGTCCGTCATTTTCGTCCCACCACCGTTCGCCGCTGACGCCATTCTTGAGTGCGTCGACGCCGGTCTCGACCTCGCCGTCGCCATCACCGAGGGCATTCCGATCAAAGACATGATCCGCGTGAAACGCGCCATGACCGGCGCCAAGACCCGCCTCGTCGGCCCCAACTGCCCTGGCATCGTCACCCCCGGCACCGGCAAAGACTCCTTCGGCGGCTGCCGCATCGGCATCGCTCCCGGCTATATTCACAAAAAAGGCCACGTCGGCGTCGTCTCCCGCTCCGGCACCCTCACTTACGAAGCCGTCTTCCAACTCACCTCCAAAAACATCGGTCAAACCACCTGCGTCGGGATCGGCGGGGACCCCGTCAACGGCACCAACCACCTCGACGTCATCAAGCTCTTCAACGCCGACCCAGAGACCCACGGCATCATCCTCATCGGTGAAATCGGCGGTAACGCCGAGGTCGAAGCGGCTCGCTGGATCAAGGCCAACTGCAAAAAACCCGTCGCCGGCTTTATTGCGGGCGCGACTGCTCCTGCTGGTCGTCGCATGGGCCACGCCGGCGCGATCGTTGGGGGAGCCGAGGACACCGCCGCCGCCAAGATCGCCGTGTTTAAAGAATGCGGTATCGAAGTCGCCGCCACGCCGTCCGACATGGCCGACGCCCTCCTCCGCGCCGCCAAAGCCAAAGGCGTGACGCTCACGTAAACGGAAATCCAAAACTTCGTCTTCCTCCTCAGGGCCGCGTCACCACGCGGCCCTTTTTATTTTCAACCCACCGCCGGATTCGTCGTCGTTACCGTCGGCTGGCGTCGAAATTTTAGCCGCACGCGATCGAGCCACAGGTACACGACCGGGACGGTATAAAGCGTCAATAACTGGCTCACCGCCAAGCCGCCCACGATCGCGAGTCCGAGCGGGCGCCGCAATTCCACGCCTTCACCCGCGGCCAGCACCAGCGGCAACGC